>CANRQR010000032.1 GCA_947641735.1 uncultured Lactobacillus sp. | reverse complement strand
TTAAGTTTGTAGTATCTAATTCAATTGCATCATCTGCTTTTTTCAATGGAGAAATCTCACGATGAGAATCTTTATAGTCTCTAACTTCAATATCATGTTCGATATCTTTTAAGTCTTGATGAATACCTTTTTCTTCAAAATCTAAATAACGTCTCTTAGCTCTTGAAGCAACACTAGCGATTAAGAATATCTTTACTTCCGCATCTGGTAAAACTGTCGTTCCAATATCACGACCATCCATAATAACGTTGTTCTTCCCAGCCATTTCACGTTGTAATTCAACCATCTTTTCACGAATGGCCTTTAAAGCAGAGACTTGAGAAACATTTTCAGTGATTTCTGGCGTTCTAATTGCAATAGAAATGTCTTTACCATTTACAAAAACTTTCTGTTCGCCTGCTTCTTGTTTAAAGGCAATCGTATTCTTGTCGATTAGGTCTAAAATTGCCTTCTCGTCTCCATAATCAACATTATTATCGTGTGCAATTAATGTACATGCTCGATACATTGCACCAGTATCGATATAAATATAGCCCAAATTATGTGCGATAATTTTAGCAACTGTACTCTTCCCCGCTGATGCAGGACCATCAATAGCTACTTGCATTAAATAATTGAGTTCCTTTCTTTTTCATTCAAAGTAAATTCTACCATAAAACAAAAAGTAGGAGTCAGTTGACTCCTACTAAATAAAATTCTTTTTAATCTAGAAATTGCGTTTTACGAATTTTTCTAAAACTGGTAACAGGGTCTTAGCTAAAATTAAAACTACTATACTGTTAATCAATCCCTTAATTAAGTTAAATGGCACAATTGCTGAAACAATGTAAGTTAGAAGTGATGAATTTAACTTAAATCCCATTAAAGAGATATACATTGGTGTTAAAACAAAGTAATTTGCTAAAGACATTACTATCGTCAAAGCAATCGTTCCGACAACTAAGCCGAGAACTTGATATCTTACCTTATCTTCATGTTTTTTACTAATGTAATAAAAAGGCAAGATATAAGCTAAACTTGCTAAAAATGCAGCTAACTGACCAACCATCGAAATTGGATTAAATCCAGAAATGAACAGACTCAATAATGACTTAAAAAGCGCGATCATTGTTCCGCCTAATGGACCAAAAACCAAAGTACTAAGAGCAACTAAGGAATCAGAAAAGTCCATCTTTAAGTAATCAAAACCTGGAATAATTGGTACTTCAAACTTCATAATTAAAAATGCCAATGCACCAATCATTGCCCAAGCGAGCCAATAAGCTAGTCTTACATGACTTAAACTTGTTTTTCTTTGCATGATATATTTCCTCCATAACACACAAAAGGTCTGCTGCTTCAGCAACAGACCTTATCAATCTAAATCATGTTTAGTTTTTAGCCTGTCTTCTTCCATCTAGACTTTAACTATCGGTACCTAAGGTTCAACTACATAAGTAGCTCGCGGACTCTAACCGCCGGTCGGGAATTTCGCCCTGCCCTGAAGACAACATCCTTTTATTTGCTTTTTACAAGTAAATAATAATACTTCTTAGTAAAATTGTAAATATAAATGTTCTTAATTACTTCAATTTAAGTGATTGACCAATACTAATACTATCAGCTGATTCTAAACCATTAAGTTGCTCTAAATGATGAACTGAAGTGTTATTTTCACGAGCAATTTTTGATAGAGAATCTCCTTTTTGAACTGTGTAAGAATGTGGAGCTTGATATTCGCTAGAACTGCTACCACTAGTTTGCCAACTGTTTTGGCTAGTGTGAGATGAATTTTGTGTAGATTGTTGAGTTTGATCTTGGGCAGTAGTTTGACTCGCACTATTGTCATAAGATTGACTACTACTTTGAACAACTTCACTACTTTGTGATTGTGATTGACTAGTTACTGCTGGAGTCGTATCTTGCGATTGACTTGAAGATGAATATTCTTCCTTCTTTACGCTACTCTTTGATTTGCTCTTCTTAGAAGAACTACTCTTACTCTTTTTACTTTTATGCTTATGAGGTTTAGAAGACTTAGTTTTTGAAACTTTAACACTCTTTTCAGCCAAATCAGTATTAGAGTTTGAACGCAAGCGTGATGAAACAATCGGAATTAAGGCGATCAAAATTATTGCAACAATAATTAACCCTGCCCACAACTGACTATGATGCATACCATGAGAATTTTGTTCTGACTCATTAGGAGTCTTAGGAGCTTGCTTAGACTCAGGTTCTAACTCTGCATGGCGATGATGCATTGCGCTTCTAGACGTCGTTGGACGTTGAAAGTGCTTGTATGGGCCCTTTGGTTCTTTATTGTCCTGAGATTTATTTTCCTTCATTCCAAGATCCTCCGATTAAAGATTATTAGTTTTATTTTATCACAGCTTGTAAAGTGTGTGTTAATCAGCCAAGTGATTCAAACGAAATACTTCTTCGTGAGTTAATTCGCGATATTCACCTGAAGTTAATGACTTCAAAGTTAAAAAGGCATACTTTTCACGTGATAGTTTTTCTACAAAATGGTGTACCGCTTCGAACATTCTCTTAACTTGGTGGTAGTGACCTTCGTGAATGGTTAATTGAACAATTTGAGTGTTCTTCTTATCATCCGTCTTCAAAATCTTTAATTTAGCTGGTGCACTCTTTCTGCCATCAATTCGGACCCCATGAGTAAGTGAACGAATATCTTCTGGAGACAAGATTCCCTTAATTTTTGCTACATAAACCTTTGGTACTTCATTACGTGGGTGCATCAACTTATTAGCTAATTCACCATCATTTGTCATTAATAATAAGCCGGATGTATCGTAATCAAGACGACCAACTGGATAAAGACGATATGGTACATCTTCAAAGAAGTCAACTACTGTTTTTCTACCTTTGTCGTCACTTACTGAAGAAATTACTCCACGTGGTTTATAGAATAAGTAAGTATGCAAAGCTTCCTTTTCAATTGGGACACCATTTACTTCAATTTTATCGTTAGGCTCTACTTTAGTACCAAGCTCAGTAACTCTCTTACCATTAACAGTTACTTGACCAGCTGTAATCATCTTTTCAGCCTTACGTCTTGATGCCACACCTGCTTGAGCAATCACTTTTTGTAGTCTTTCAGCCATTTTTATTCACCTTCGTCAAAATTAATTTCTTTATTATTTCCTTCATCCTGATCAAATAAGTTTACTGGATTATCATCTGCTTCAAATTCTTCAATTACAGGTAAATCAGCTAAACTTTCATAATTGAAATATTGTAAAAAATAATCAGTTGTAACATACAAATTTGGATGACCGAGAACATCTTTTTTTCCATCTACTTTAATTAATCCACGCCAAACCAAAGTCTGCAAAGCTCCTGAAGAATTAACCCCTCTTAAGTCATCGATTTCAACACGTGTAATCGGTTGACGATAAGCAATGATAGATAAAATCTCAAGAGCTGATTGACTTAAGTTCTTCGATAAATCCTTTTGGAAGAATTTAGAAATGACATCCCCGCACTTAGCGCTTGTAGTTAACTTATAGGTTTGGTTAACACAAATTAACTGTAGTCCCGAATTTTCATCACTTTTCAGTCGATCTTTAAGATGATTTGCCAGCTCTCTTAATGCAGAAGGCGAGATTTCTAATAATTGCAGCAAATTATCTACGTCTAAGCCATCATCCCCTGCTGCATAAAGTAGGGCTTCTAATTCTGCTTCTTTACTTGCCATTCGTCTCTACTTTCTCTAACTCTAGATCACCAAAATCTCTACTTTGTTTTACCAAAATTTTATGATCACGACATAATTCTAAAACTGCTAAGAATAAGCCAATTACTTGATCAAGATCTTGAAAGTTTTTAATACAATCAAAAAAACTAGTTGATCTTTTCTTATGTAACTTATTTTTCAAAAAGCTCGTCATTTCTTCAATTGAAGTTTCATGAACTTCGATTTTTCCAACTTGAGGTTTTCTTAATTTAAATCGCTCTAAAACAACCTTAAAAGTATTTGCAAGCTCATCACTTGTAATTTCACCTAAAGGCAATGGTTCTATTTCCTTTTTAGGTGAAACCGAGGGATCTTTTGTCACTGTAATTGGCATTTCTTCATCTCGCTTTTTAAAATAATCTGCGATTCTTTGAAAGACTGAATATTGCACCAACTGTTCAATCAGCTCAGTACGTGGGTCTTCTTGATACTGATCTTCTTCAAGAAAATCATTTTTAGGTAACAAATATTGCGATTTAATTCTTAAAAGAGTTGATGCCATCACAAAATACTCCCCAGCAATCTGTAAATCTAAAGTCTGCCAGCGAGCTAAGTTAGCTAAATATTGTCCCGTAATTTTTGCAATCGGAATATCATAGATATCTATCTTCTGCGACCTAATTAAGTGCAAAAGTAAATCTAAGGGTCCGGTAAAATTAGGAAGATCTAAAGTCAATTCATCAGCATTATTCATCAGTTTTATTTTCCTTTAAATAATTTAATAAAAAGGCCCAGTCAGGTAAAGCCGTAATCATCTTATCAGGATAGAGGTGCTTTAAATCATTCATTACTCGCTGTTCGGTCTCTTGATCACGCATTGTTGGATCAAGAGATAAATAGCGAATAATGATAAAATCTTTTTCTTCCTGAATACCGATAATTCCTCTAGCATTGCCCTTTTGTTGATAAATAAGAACCTCAAATTGGTTAGAATCGCTAGTATATAGCTTCATTTCTTCCTGTAAATTCTTAATATTTTTAAAATCTGAAAGATACGACAAGTATCCCATCACAGTTTTTTCGTAATCTTTTTTATATTTGCTGATCATAATAGTTAGGCACGTGGATGTGCTTGATTATAAACCTCCAAAATATGTTTCTGTGTCAGATTAGTGTAAATCTGTGTAGTCGTAATATCACTATGCCCCAAAATTTCTTGAACTACTCTTAAATCTGCCCCATTTTCAAGCAGATGTGTCGCAAAAGTATGCCTAAGAGTATGCGGCGTTACATTCTTAGTTATTCCAACAAGCTGACAATATTTTTTTATCTTTTGCCAAACAGCCTGTCTAGTCAATTGATGACCGTGATTATTCAAAAATATTACATCAGTAAATTGACCGCTCTTCAGGACTTGAGCTTCTCTAACGTCTTTTTGATATTTCTCTAACCATGATAAAGCAACTTCGGTAATTGGTACAAGTCGTTCTTTTGATCCTTTACCAAGAACTCGAATAATTTTCAAATCATTATGAATATCGCCAGTTCGTAAATTAATTAATTCACTAACACGCATGCCTGTAGCATAAAGAACTTCAAGCATTGCTCGATCTCTAATTCCCAATCGAGTATTCGTATCAGGAGCAGTCAACAATTTGTCAACTTCGTCTTGGCTGAGTGCTGTTGGCAATCGGCGTTCACTTTTTGGTGAATCAATCTTAACTAATGGATCACGCTCAATTATATCTTGCCTTAAAAGCCATTGATAAAATTTACGCAAACTAGAAATCATACGACTAATTGAGGTAGTTGCTTTCCCCTTATCTTTTTGAGTAGCGAGAAAAGCATCAACAACTAGATAATCTACTTCCCAACTTGTTTCATTTTGATCTTGTAAGTAACTTAGATATTCTTCCAAATCCGTTCGGTAAGAAACAATAGTATTTGGACTTAAACCACGTTCTACCTGACCGAATCTTAAATAATCCTCTAAATTATCCTTCATTATCTGCGTCTGAGTCATCTTTTTCTACCAAGCTAATTGTTCCTGCATCTTTATCTTCAGTAATTAACCCATTCTTTAGTAAGTGTCCCAGTGCACGTTTGAAAGCTGACTTTGAAATGCCAAAGTGATTCTTAATTTCTTGAGCATCACTCTTATCGTAAAAAGGTAAAGTCTTAGTAGCTTCACGACGTAAACTTACTAAAATCATTTGAGCATCATCATCAATTTCTTCAAATCCACGAGGAAGAACACTCAAATTCAATCTACCATACTGACTAACACCAATTACACGTGCCTTGATCTTTTGTCCAACACGTAATGGACGGAACATTTCAGATTTGTGGACAAAGGCTAAGTAGTATTGATCAGTAATTACAAAAGAACCAACTTCATAATTTCGATAGACCGTTCCTGACATATTTTTATTTTCTAAGTGTGCTGGAAAATTAGCTGCTAATTGTTCAAAAACATCTTCTTCAGCCATCTTAGCCCAAATACGTTCTTTTTCATCTGTTTCAAGGCGAACCAAGAGCCTGTCATCCTTTTTAGGCCATTGATCTTTTTCAAGTGGTAAATCATCTAAAGATACAACAACATCTTTATCATTTAAACCAATATCTAAGAAAACACCTAGGTCACGGCGCACTTCTGTTACAGTTGCCCAACCGTATTGGTCTTTTTGAGCAAATGGATAAAATTGCGTCATTTCTTTCTTTTTATCTTTATTTTCATAGATAAAGCCCTGGACTTCATCACCTAGGTGGATTGGTTCATCTTGTGTAATTTCTATTTTCTTTAATTCAAAAGTTACCCCTTCAACCTGCACATAAAAAGCAGATTCATTTTCATCAGTAACTTTTCCTTTTCTTATTTCACCTAACATAATAGCGCCTCAATCCTTTTATTTTGTCTATCATCTTATAGTATAAGGAAAAAAAGACAAAAATAAAATAGCCAGCTTTCGCTGACTATTTTAATAAGCTATTTAATTCAGATTAAAGGTTAGTTGCTTCGCCTTGGTAAACAGCACCGCGACGAGCATCAACAGTAATCTTAGAACCATCCTTGATCTTTTCTACTGCATCAGTAGCACCAACGATAACTGGGATACCAAGTGAAAGACCAACAACAGCTGCGTGGCTAGTTAAACCAGAAGCTTCAACTACCATACCTGAAGCCTTCTTGATTGCTGGTAAGTAATCCTTATCAGTAGTCTTAGCAACTAAGATGTCACCATCTTGAACTTTGCTGTTAGCTTCTTCAGCAGAAGTTGCAACTACAGCTTTACCAATAACTGATTGTTCACCAACACCTAAACCTTTAACAAGTTGGGTACCGATTAATTGTAACTTCATCAAGTTAGTAGTACCAGTTTCGCCCAATGGAACACCAGCAACGATAATTACTAAGTCACCGTCTTTTGCAAGACCAGTTTCTTTAGCAAGTTCAGCTGCCTTTTCAAACATTTCTTCAGTAGACTTAGGCTTTTCAGTCAACATTGGCTTTACACCCCAAACAACACCTAATGAGTGTTGAATCTTGTCGTTGAAAGTCATAGCAATAATGTCTGCGTTTGGACGGTACTTAGAAATCATACGTGCAGTGTAACCAGATTCAGTTGCAGCAATAATAGTCTTAACGCCCAATTCTTCAGCAGTTCTAACAACTGATTCACCAATAGCTTCAGTAACGTTTGAGCCCTTGTATTCTTCGAATCTTTGAAGAGCTAACTTGTTACGCTTAGCAAGTTGCTTTTCAGTACGCATATCGATTTCAGCCATAGCCTTAACAGCCTTAACTGGATAAAGACCATTTGCTGATTCACCTGAAAGCATAGTTGCATCAGTACCATCAAGAACAGCGTTTGCAACGTCAGTAACTTCGGCACGAGTTGGACGTGGGTTTTCTTGCATTGAGTCAAGCATTTGAGTAGCAGTAATAACTGGCTTACCCAATGCGTTACATCTTCTGATTAATTCTTTTTGTACAAATGGAACATTGATAAATGGAATTTCAACACCCATGTCACCACGAGCAACCATTAAACCATCAGAAACCTTTAAGATTTCGTCGATGTTATCAATACCTTCTTGTGATTCAATCTTAGGGAAGATCTTTACGTATTCACAGTGTGCTTCTTCAAGCAATTGACGAATGTCAAGAACATCTTGTGCTTTACGAACAAATGAAGCAAAGATGAAGTTGATACCTTCCTTTAAACCGAACTTAATATCGTTAGTATCTTTTTCAGTGATACCTGGGAGGCGGATTTCAACACCAGGAGCGTTAACACCCTTCTTAGAACCAATTAAACCAGTGTTTTGAGCTTCACAAACTAATTCTCTCTTAGCGTCATCTTTTTCCTTAATCAAAAGGTCAACTAAACCATCATCGATTAATACGTGACCACCAACGTGAGTATCGTCGTAAAGACCATCGTAGGTAACGTGGATCATGTCCTTGTTACCCTTCTTAGTGTCGTCCATAGAAATACGGATAGTGTCACCAGTGTTAATAGTGAACTTGCCGCCTTCTTGTTCAGTAGTTCTAATTTCGGCACCCTTAGTATCAAGAGCAATGCCAAGAAGTTTACCAGTCTTCTTTTCAACCTCACGAACCATGTTCATACGTTCACGGTGTTCTTCGTGGTCACCGTGTGAGAAGTTGAAACGGAATACGTTTGCACCTGCTTCAGCTAATTTAGTAATAGTCTCAACATCGTTTGAGGCTGGCCCTAAAGTACTAACAATTTTAGTTTTCTTCATCTTGAAAAAATCTCCTATAATACAAAATCAAAAACTACTTGGCTAAGTCTTTGTTTAATGAGTATAACGCATAATTACCGTGGTGTTTTGCATCAAACAAATCAAGAATATCATGGTGGGTAAGCTTGTTATCTTCCATACCAACAGCTAAGCCGCCTTTGCCTTCAAGTAATAACTTAACAGCATAAGCACCCATTTCACTTGCTAACACACGATCACGCATTGTTGGGCTTCCGCCACGTTGCATATGACCCAATACGTTAGCACGAGCATCAAAGTCGCCATACTTAAGAAGTTCATCCTTAAATTTATCAGCGTCCATAACACCTTCAGCTAGAACAACAATTCCATGCTTCTTACCATTAGCAAATCCTTGCTTCAAGTTTTCAGCAATTTCTTTAATGTCATAAGGTTCTTCTGGAATAACAATTGCATCTGCACCGGTAGCAACACCAACATGCATTGCGATATCTCCACAATCACGACCCATAACATTTACAACAAATACACGTTGGTGACTTGTTGCAGTGTCACGAATCTTATCAATGGCTTCCATTGCAGTATTACATGCAGTATCAAAACCAATTGTAAAATCAGTGTAAGGAATATCGTTGTCAATTGAACCAGGAAGACCAATGGCATTATATCCATGTCTTGTAAGCTTCAATGCACCATGGTAAGAACCGTCACCACCAATGACAACTAAAGCATCGATTCCATGCTTCTTTAATTGTTCGATTCCCTTAAGTTGAACTTCTTCTTCCTTAAATTCTGGGAAACGAGCTGAATAAAGAAAGGTACCGCCGCGGCTAATCTTGTCCGCAACTGTTTCAGAAGTCATTTGGAAAATATCACCAGCAACTAAGCCAGCATATCCATAACGAATTCCACAAACTTCGATACCGTTTGCCAAAGCTGTACGAGTAACAGCTCTAATGGCAGCGTTCATACCAGGGGCATCTCCACCACTAGTTAAAATACCAATCCGTTTCATGAATTCACCTCTACGATTTTCTGTGTTTTACTCACATCGGTTTTATCGTACCATTTTTTTTACTCAATGTCTTCAAAAAAAAGCTTATTTTTTTCACTAATCATCCCTATCAAATAAATGATTTCGCTTTCAATACTGCTAAGTTCAATTTTTACAATTTCAAGAAAATTTAGCTAATTTTTAAAATTAACCTGACGAGCATTAGAAAGCAAAAATTGAATCTTATTAGGGTTAAATCTATCACTTTGAGTTCTCACTTGCAGAAGATATATTTCGCCTATCTTCAGATTTTCTTCCACTTTTTCCCAGACTTGAGGAAAAATAGTAAAATCTTTTTCACCGCTGCTATCGCTAAATATAGCAAAAGCCATGTTATCACCCTTTTTGGTGGTGATTTGCTTAACTTTCATTAGTTTTCCAACAGCAATTCCTTGCTCATTGCTTTCAAAAGTTTGTAGTCTTTTTGCATTGTATTTTCTGGCATACTTTTGAACAGCCATAATTGGGTTAATACCTGTACTAAAGCCCATTGCTTCAACTTCCATTGCCGACTTTTCAGCAGTAGTAGGTTGCTTTTGCTCTGCAACTTTTGGCTCAAGCGTCTCAAATAGAGATAAATTAGATCCTGCCATTTTTACGCTTTCAACTAAATCCTTATTAATTGTCAAAAGTTCATTTCTGTTAGGAGATAGACGATCAAAAGCCCCTGCCTTAATTAAATTCCCAATGGCGTCTGCACTCAATAATTTATTATCAATTTTCCATAAAAAATCAGTCATTGACTTAATCGGACGTTTAATTGCTAAAATTTGTTTTAATAAATCGCTCCTTAGCCCTCGAACTGCTCTTAAACCAACTAAAATTTTCCCATTTGCTAGAGAAAAATCAGCCTTACTGTTCTCAATATCTGGCGGCAATATTTTAATACCCGCTTCTTGCGCCTGCATTAAATACTCTGCAATCTTATGACGATTTCCAAGATTACTATTTAACAAAGCAAGATAAAAAGCTCCTGGATAATGTACTTTAAAGTAAGCGAGCCAAAAAGCAATTTTGCTATAAGCTACAGCATGAGACCTATTAAAACCATAATTAGCAAATTCAGCAATATAGTTATAGACTTGTTCTGCTGTTTCTTTCCTTCGGCCTAACTTAATGGCACCTTGAATAAACTTATTACGTTCCTTTTGAATTACATCTGCATTCTTTTTAGACATTGCTCGTCTTAAAAGATCAGCTTCTCCTAAAGAAAATCCGGCTAGAATCTGAGCAGTTTGCATAACCTGTTCCTGATAAACCAAAATTCCATACGTTGGACCTAGAATCTTTTTCAAACTAGGATCAGGATATTGAACTCTTTCTTTCCCATGTTTTCTGTTAATAAAGTGATCAATATTATTCATTGGGCCCGGACGATATAAAGCATTTACAGCCACAATATCTTCAAAACTATCTGGATGTAGTTGTTCTAAAACGTGCTTGATACCATCGGACTCAAATTGAAAGACAGCATCTGTTTCTCCGCGTTGAAACAAAGCTAGCGTTTCTTGATCGTCTAATGGAATTTGGTTAGGATCAATTTCAATTCCATCAGCTTTCAAAGCCGCTATGATACTTCCTAAAATAGTTAAATTTCTTAGGCCTAGAAAATCGATCTTCAATAAACCCAAAGATTCAACATTTAACTTAGTCTGTTGAGTTACAGGAATTCCTAGAGGTCCAGCCTGCAATCCTACAATTTCTGCTAATGAATCATCAGTAATTACAAGTCCTGCAGCATGAATTGAATAATGTCTTGGTAAATTTTCTAAATGCTTTGCAGTCGCAAATAAGATCTTGCTAAGAACATTTGTATTAACTAAAAGCTGCAATTCCTTTGATTGTCGATAAGCCTCATCCAAAGTGATCTTACCTTTAGAACGTGGTATTGCATCTAGCCAGCGATATGTTTCAACTTTGTTTAATCCAAAAACGCGACATACATCTTTTAAAACCTGCTTTGCAGCTAAAGTACCAAAAGTTAAAATTTGCGCTGCATGGTTCATGCCATACTTTTCAAACATATACTTGATTACTTCATCCCGTCGATTGTCAGGAATATCCAAATCAATATCAGGCATTTGCTGACGAGCCGGATTTAAGAAACGTTCAAAAAGCAAATTATATTCAATCGGATCAACTTCTGTAATTTTAAGAGCATAGGACACAAGCGAGCCCGCTGCTGATCCACGTCCAGGACCAGTTGTAATATGGACACTATGAGCAAAATTCATTACATCCCATACAATGAGGAAATAATCATCAAAGCCCATTTCATTAATTACTTTTAGCTCATAGTCTAGTCTTTCCTGATATTTTGCTGGAATTTGATTATTGAATCGTTTAGCAAGACCATCCTGCGCTAAAAAATGTAAATATTCTTTTGAAGTAGGAAAATTATTTTGCTTAAACTTCGGTAATTGCGGATCTTGGAAAGTAATTTTAGCATTACAAATTTCTCCAATTTTTTCCGCATTCTTTAAGGCATCTTCAACGTCAAATTTGCGATAATTAACTTGCAGTTCTTCGCTAGTTTTTAAATAATGTGACCCAGCTTGTTTTGCTAACTGTTCAACATTTTCTAAATGAACATTGCTTTTAATTGCCTGCAAAGTTCGTCTTAAAAATTGCTCATTACGATTAAGATACTCGCCATCTTCTACAGCAGTTAGCGACAAGTTAAATTGTGTTGCTAAGGATCGAATATAGCTTATATATTCACCCTGTTCTTGGGCCGCATAAACACCTAAATATAGTGAAGAAGAAGTTGGTAAGTAATCAAGTAATTTTCGAACTATATTTGCTCCCATCTTCGGATTATTAGTCTGAATCATCTTCAATTCGCTATGTAAATTACTTGGAGTAATTAATACTAGATGTCCAAGATATTTTTTTAACTCTTCTAGTGTTAAGACATTTTCTTTTTCACCATTTTCAGTTAACAAATTGACCGCGCTAGATAAACGTAAAATATTTTTATATCCTTGATCATCTTTTGCAATTACAATCAAATCATACTTATTGGCTTCATCAATTAAGCCATTAATCCTAAGCTGCATTCCTAATAAGGGTTTAATCCCAACCTCTTTAGCAGCTTTATAGAAATTTACTAAGCCATAAGTAATATTAATATCGGTTAAGGCAAGTGCAGAATAACCTTTTTTCTTAGCATTTTCAGCTAAATTTTTAACTTTAGTTGGACTTTCAAGTAAAGTAAAGCTGCTAAGATTTTGCAAACTAACTGCTCCCATAAGCTCACCCTTTCTAATAGTTTAAGTATAGCAAATTCTATTAACTTCGCTTGCGAAAACCTCTTATTTTTGCTAAGATACCTAGCGAAAGAAGGAGAGATTATGCGCTACATTATTACAATGATTTGGTCATGCATTTTTTGCGAAATTATCGGTTTTATTGCTGCCTCTTTAACTCAGATGCAATTTAATCCAATGCAATCTTTGATTATTGGCGCAGTCTTTGGCTTGCTATTCGCAATTATTATTCCCGCCATTACTGCTAAAAGCTACAAAGATAAAAGTAAGTATAACAAACTATAATTTAACTAAATTTGAATATTATAAAAAGCTGTTTCTTAAGTGAAACAGCTTTTTTGTCATATTAGTAAAATTTATAATTTTTATTTGTATCTACTTTGATATCTCCATGGGTCAAATATTCGCTAAACATTTGAACATAATCTTGATCAAAAATCTTTTCAATCTTGTCCATACTATAAGCTGGATAGAATCCTCCACCTAAGGCGCGATAATTGTTTACAGCCAATTTATAAACTTTATCATCTTCAAGATCTTTACCATTCAAAGTCATCTTGGTTAATCTTTGTCCCACTGGTTTAGAAAGATCGGCTTCATATTTAACAGGATAGAAAAGATCAAAATGATATAGCATTGGCTTAGGCGTAATCCAACGATCGATAAATTTAATTTTACCATCCTCGTCCTTTTCTAAAAATCCAGCTGAATATTCAATAATCTCTTTTAACTCTTTTCCAGTTAAGTTAACAATGCAAAGTTGGTTAGCATATGGATAGTTAAGCAAAACTTCTCTCATTGTAACGTTCTTTGAAAATCCATGAGCCGATTCGGACATAATTGCTGTAGCTGAAATATCTGCTCCAGTAAACCAAAGTTGCATTTGTTGAATAAGATTAATAAACGGTGCTCCTTCAATTCTGCCCTTAATTGTATCCTCAATTGGAGCAGGTTCAGATAAATGAGCGATCGGTTGATCTAACCATTTTTGAGTTTCTTCATCAAGACTCTTTACAATCTTTTCAATTGCAGGATCTGGAGTGTAATCTTTACTATCAATGAGTTCAGTAGTCATATCATTAATTTTAACTTTGCCATTCTCATCTTTATCAAAGTCAATTACTACCTTACCTACTGCTTCTCCGCGATAACCTGGTTGAACAATTGCAGTATTACGCGTAACTAAATTTAAGCGACGGTGTTGATGCCCAGTTAAAAAGACATCAATCTCTGGAATCTGGGTTAAAATCTTATATCCTTCATTCTCACCTGTATGAGGCTCAGTTTCTTCTCCAGTTAATGGATCACTTTCAAACCCACCATGATACATAGCACAAAGAATATCTACTTGAGGACGTAATTTCTTAGCTAATTTAGAAAGCACATCATAACCTGAAACAAATTTTAATCCCTTAATATGCTCCTCTGATTCCCAATGAGAAATATATTGAGTAGTAATACCCATAATACCAATCTTTAAGCCGGCTTTTTCTATAATTGAATATTCCTTACCAAAGAAAGGTACATTAGTTTCAGCATCTAAAACATTGTCATTAATAAATGGGGCCTTATTATTATCAACATAGTAAGATAAATAATCTAAACCATAATTAAAATCATGATTACCTAAAGCACGTGCATCATAACCAACTTCGTTATATGCTTCAGTAAACTTACGCAATCCTTCTTTTTCAGGGAGCTTTTGCGTATAGCTAGCTAACGGAGAGCCTTGTAAACAATCACCACTATCTGTTACCAAAACATTATCAGCACCATATTTTTCTTTTTCGCTCTTAACCACACTACTTACTCGGCTAAGAGAAATTGGAGCATCGTAATTATCTTTATCTTGATAATCAGTCGGCATTAAAAATCCATGCGTATCACTTGAGTGTAATATAACTAGTTTCATTAATACTTATTCCTTTAATCAAAAATTATATAAAAAAAGACACCCCACGGTGTCTTTAATTAATCGTTATTTTGTTGCTTGTTTTCGTTAGCAACTTGACGGC
>CANRQR010000031.1 GCA_947641735.1 uncultured Lactobacillus sp. | reverse complement strand
AAACATCTTTATCTTCAAGATAATTAAACTCTTTAACATGACGAAGTCCGTTATGCCCATAAAAATCAATACTGTCAGCATCTTTATAGTGTGTATCGGTTAAAACACCGATATTAATTGAGTTATAGCCATCTCGGCTATGCTTTTTTACATAATCTACTAACTGATCTAGTTGATCTTCAACGATATAACGACGTCCTGTCTGCTTATTAACAAATGCAGTATAACGATTTAGCCTTTTATCAAACTTCCGAACATAAGCTGGTGCTAGATCAGACGCATTAATCGAACGTAAAGCTTGGTGTAAGACATTGTCAGTATCTTTATAAACAATAAGCTTATATTCTTCACCATGTGGAGTTCCTTCAGGCGCTCCAACGTTATACTCACCAACAGTCATATACTTTTGCATTCCATCAAATGGAATATTACTTTTCTTTCGCATCATCTTCCGGGTAACACCGGAAAATTTATCAATCATACCCTTGGTTTTCTTGATAATTTTCATGATACTCTTCCCCACTCATCACACAAAAAAAGGCCTTTAGTTGGCCTTGGGGTTAATTATTTGCCAAAGCATTTGCGGCAAGACCCAATGATAAAACCGCATCTTTAGACAAAACCTTTTTCAAATCATTCGGAGCAATAGCTCTCACAGCGCCAATGACTTTTAAACTATATAAAAGTACATGTAAATCAGTAGCACGATCATAGCTACCATCTTGCAATGGATCCTCATGATTATAGGTTAAATTAATCTCGTCTTGATCTACATATCCATCTACGTGGTTAGTTAAAATACGATCATTTAATTCACGTAATGGTTTATCTAAATGTAGTAAAGTTAATTTACCATCAGATTCACTATTGTAGTATTCATCTTGAGTCATATCAAAGTATTCTTCGATTGGCTTATCAAGAATATCCAAACTATTAATTTCATTATAAATTCTCTTGGTATTCAGGTCTTGTTGGCCGTTGATAATCTTTTCTTGTGATAAAGCCATATCGTCAGCCAATGTCATGGTAGTTAAATTATCCATATTGTCCTCCTTGAAATACAACTTCCATTATAACAAAAAAGTTCTTTTTTTCCTGTACTTATCCATATTATAGGTAGATATTACAAAAAAATTTATAATTTACCAAAATAAAAACATGTAGTTTATCTAAACTACATGTTTTACTAATTAATTAAACTAATTTCTTTCGAATCCAGCCAGAAATCCAGTCAATAACAACAACCATGACAATAATACCAACTAGAATTACACCAACACGATTCCATTGACGGTATTGCAAGGCAATGATTAATGGATAACCAATACCACCAGCACCAACTAAACCTAGAATAGATGCTGAACGAATTGAAACATCAAATCGATACAAAGTATTAGAAATCAAGGCTGGCATTAAGTTAGGCATAGTAGCAAACATAATAATGTTAAACTTAGATCCACCAGCTGCAGTAACGGCTTCATTTGCACCTTCTTCAAGGTTTTCAATTGCTTCTGAAAACAATTTAGCAAGCATACCAACTGAGTGGAAACCTAACGCTAGTACACCGGCTGCAGAACCTGGTCCTACTGCCTTAATAAACATCAAAGCTAAAACAATTTCTGGGAATGAACGAATAACGGCTAATACAACTTTTCCTGAACGGGATGTATACCATTTCTTATGACGAGTATTAGCTGCCCAAAAGGCGAACGGTAAAGAAATAATTGCAGAAATAAAAGTACCCAAGAAAGCAATACAAATTGTTTCCCATAATTGAGAGATTAAATCTTCACCGCTTCCGTTATACACATATGACCAGTCTGGATGAAAAATTCCGGCAACAATAGCTCCTGCAATTTGACCTGCACTTGCTTTTATTCCGCCAAAATCCATTCCTACAAATGACCAAATAATTAAAACAACAGTGACAATAGCGATTGTCCAGTGTTGAATCTTTTTCTTAGTGTCCACTGGTTTAGGAGGTAATTTTTTCATTGTAGTATCCATTATTTCATCAACGCCTCCCTAGATTTAGTAGAAATGTAGTCGATAATAACTACGACAACGATAATAACTAAGATAATCATACCGGTCTTGGCATAGTCAAAGACTTGAAGAGTTTGTTGTAAGTACAAACCAATACCACCGGCACCAATATATCCAAGAACTGTTGAAGCTCTGACATTAATTTCAAATGCATATAAAACATAAGAAATAAAGTAAGTAAGTATTTGTGGCATCACAGCAAAATGAATAATTTGTAGTTTATTTGCACCAACGGCTGTTAAAGCTTCGATTGGACCTGGGTCAATTGTTTCAATTGCTTCATAGAATAATTTAACAACCACACCAAATGTAAATACAGTTAAGGCTAGAACACCGGCAACTGGACCAATACCTACAACGGCAACAAAGATTGCACCTAAGAGTAGGTCTGGAATAGTTCTAACAATATTCATAATTATTCTTAGAATTCCAGTAACGGCCTTATTCTTAACAATATTTCTAGCGATTAAAAGAGAATAAACAAAGGCGATGGCTGATCCCATTACAGTTCCTAAAATTGCCATTTTAATTGTTTCAATTAAAAGTGGAACTGCCGTAGCGGCATATCCCCAATCGGGGTGACACATTTGAACAAAAATATCAGTGAATTGACTAAAGTTATTAAATAAAACACTAATATGGGTATTTGTTACATCTACTGAAAGAAAGAGACCTAAAACCATAATTACGACCCATACAAGGTTCATAATTTTGAATTTCTTTTTAGGCAATTCAGCTAAATGCTGTTCCTTAGATTTAGGCATCTTCTTCCCCTTTCTTGCCATTTCCACCATTGTAAATATCATCAAAGACAGCTTGAGAAGTTTCACTCATCTTGCCATCGTAAACAATTTGACCTGCACGAACACCGATTACTCGATCTCCAAATTCTTTAGCAAGTTCTACGCTGTGAAGGTTAGCAACTACAGTCATCCCATATTCTTCATTAAGCATCTTCAAATCATGCATAACTCGACGTGAAGTTTGAGGATCAAGTGAAGCTGTTGGTTCATCAGCCAAAATAATCTTAGGATTTTGAGTAAGTACACGGGCAATAGCAACACGTTGCTGTTGTCCACCGGAAAGTTGATCCGCACGAGTATAAACTTTATCTGCTAAGTCAACACGTTGCAATGCTTCATATGCTTTTTGCTTATCTTCCTTAGCAAATAGGTTAAAAGTTGTTTTCCAAGTTGGATAGTAACCTACTCGGCCAGTTAAAACATTGCGCAAAACACTTGAACGTTTAACTAGGTTAAAGCTTTGGAAAATCATTCCAATATCACGACGAATTTCGCGTAAATCTTTACCTTTAGCAGATGTAATTGATTTACCATCAATTATAATATCTCCCTCAGAGACATCTTGCAGACGGTTAATTG
Organism: uncultured Lactobacillus sp.; assembly: GCA_947641735.1. GTDB lineage: Bacteria > Bacillota > Bacilli > Lactobacillales > Lactobacillaceae > Lactobacillus. Next base: position 11,797 of record CANRQR010000031.1, on the reverse strand, counting down.
AACGAAGTAGAGTAGATTTACCTGCACCAGATAGACCCACTACTACGACAAATTCTCCTTTATCAATATTTAAGTTAATATCCTTTAAACCAACTGTTCCGTTATCATAAATTTTGCCAACGTTTTTTAGTTGAATCATTGGCTGATTAGTAGCTGCCATTTAATTTAAAAATCTCCTTAACATTATTTAAATTGACTACAGTGCATAAAAAGATAATTGTCTTTTAGGGACAATTATCTTTTACTAACTAAGCTTTATTTAATTGACTATTTCTTGTCCTTGGCAATAATCTTGTCATATTTACGAACAATATCGAAATTGCTGTCCTTAGACTTAGTGTAGCCTTCGTGACTGTAAATTGATTCGATAATCTTCTTACCTTCTTTAGATTCACCAACTTCAATAAATGCCTTTGCAAGTTTCTTTTGGAAGGACTTAGACATATCACTTCTAACAGAAATAGTATCGTTAGGAATTGGCTTAGTGAAGTAAATTGGAACAACTTGGTCCATAATCTTAGGATTGTCTTTTTTAACCGTGTTACGAGCATCTTCAAACACAAATGCTGCGTCAGTATCACCATTTAATACATTCAAAACTGCTTGATCTTGGCCAGTAACAGTAACTAACTTACAATCCTTTGGCACATCCAAACCTTTTTCTCCAAGTTCAGCAATTGGGAAAACATAACCTGCTGAAGAAGTTGGATTTTGAACTGAAATACTCTTGCCTTTTAGATCCTTCCAAGATTTGATTTTAGAACCCTTCTTAACAAGAATTTCTGCTCTATAGTAATCAACTAATTTATTAGTTGCTTTACCACCAGGTTGCTTAACGCCGTAACGTTGAGATTGAAGCAAAACATCAGCAGCTCCTTGTTTATGAGCTAATACATAACCATCAGGTGGTAAGAAACCAACATCAACTTTTTTAGATTTCATTGCTTCAACAACTGTGTTGTAGTCAGTTGACATTGAAACATGAACTGGAATTCCGAGCTTTTTAGAAAGCATTTTTTCTAAAGGCTTAGCACGAGCTTCAAGCTTATTAGCAGCTTGACTAGGTACAAATTGGATAGTTAATGATTTTGGTGTATAACCATCCTTTGAACTGTTTGATTTGTTAGAACAAGCAGTTGCAACAACAGCAAGTAAAATTGCAAAAAGGCCTACTAAGACTTTTTTGAACTTTTTCATCATTTCCTCCTAATGAAAAACATTAAATGACAAATACAAAAAAAGACCCAATATGATGAGCTGACAAAAAGAGCTAATCACATTGAGCCAGAAAAGTCGCTAAAAAAACAACGAAAGCGCCAACACCAATGAAGACTGATTTCCCGAAGAAATCAGCCCAAGAACGATCCACTGAATCTTGGTTACGTTTTATAATGTTGTAATCGAAATTCACCATTATCGTTCTCCCTTTCCCTAGTACTAACGTTCGTTCTTAAGTATCATATCAAAAATATTCGTACTTGGGTACTATTATTTTAATGTAAGCGCTAGTAAATATTAATTTATCAAATTGGATCGATCCACTTTATAAAAAAACACTCTATCATTACTGATAGAGTGAATTTCATAATGTTCGTTTTTTAAAAGTACTTTTTCTTAGGTTTTGCAACCTTGTTATTATCAAGATCAGTCTTAACAATTAACACATCTGATAAAGCATGTTGGTTAACATAAGCAGTAACACTACCCATTAACATTCTTTCAACTGCGTTCATACCAGTTGCACCCATAATAATTAAATCGTTGTGGTGATCTTTAATAAAATCAACAGCAATAATTCTCTTAGGGGAGCCATAACGAATATGGTAAGAAACATCAGTAAAATTAAAGTGTTCCTTAGCCCATTCTTTTAGACTCTTTAAATACTCTTCGGAATCCTGCGTCATTTGATAAATGGTATCCCCAGAAATCAAAGTATCCTGCATTTCCCCCATAAATTGACGAGTATCAATAACATTCAATACATCCAGATGAGCAGTGTTATCAAGAGCAATCTTTACTGCTTTATCAAACGCACGCTCTGCAGTTTCAGAACCATCAACAGGAACTAAAATGTTGTCATAATCTTCTACCATAAGTAATCATCTCCGCATGGAATTTGCATCTTTACATTGTAATTTTACCATTAATTATAACAATTAATAAGTCTGTTTTCTTTTTATAAATCCGAGAAAAAGAAAATATCTGTGACAAAATATGTTAAAGTAATAATACTGTATTTAAATAACTATAGTGAGGAAAAATACTAATGAGCGAAAATTATGAGACGAAATTAATTGGCATCCAAAATGGTCGCAATTTCCGCGAACTTGGAGGCTATAAAACTATGTCCGGTCAGACAATCAAATATAACAAATTGCTTAGAACTGGTAATTTAGCTGATCTTTCTTCATCAGACTTAGAATTATTACAGAAGCATGGCGTTAAGTATGACGTTGACTTTAGAACAGAAAAAGAAAAAAATGATCATCCCGATCGTGTTCCAGAAGGCGCTAAATATGTTTTTGATCCAGTTTTTAGTGATGATCTAACTAATGCATCTAAGGGAATCTTTGCTTTAGAAGAGAATGCCGAAAAAGATCCTGAATTTGGTTTCAAGCATATGTTCTTTGCTTATGAAGATATGATCAATGGACAAACTGCTCAAAAGGCTTACCGTAAATTCTTTGATCTTTTACTTACAAATGATAAAGACAAGAATGCTCTTCTTTTCCACTGTACTGCAGGAAAAGATAGGACAGGGTTTGGAGCTTTGTTGATTTTATCAGTATTAGGTGTACCTTTTACTACTATCAAATATGACTATACTCTAACAAATATCACAACAAAAAGCTTTGTTGACGCCATGCTTAAGCAAGCAGCCGCTGACGGCTCTAGCAAGCGTGTATTGCAGTCTATTAAGGATATTCAGTCAGTATATCCAGAATACTTGGACCATGCTGTACATGTCCTAAACCAGCAATACGGAGGAATCAATGAATATCTTCGTTCTACCATGAAGCTCTCAAGCAGTGATATCATGGATCTTAGGAGAATCTATCTTGAGGATTGATATAGATTATGGATATTCCAAAATATTTACAAATTGAAAACGAGCTAAAGCAAGAAATTATCTCTGGCAAATTTAAATATGGAGATAAATTTTATAGTGAAGCTCAATTAAAAGATAAGTTTAATGTTTCTTCAATTACTGTTATCCGAGCTGTGAAAGATCTTGTCAAGGCAGGATATTTAGTTCGTCATCAAGGAAAAGGCACTTTTATTTCACGATCAAGAAAAGATAAATTAGTTCGTCTTAGTGATAATGAAGTCTTCTCAAACAAACAAGAAGAAGATACAGTTAAAGTTTTGAAACTCCAAGAGGAAAAGCAGAGCGAAATCTTAAAAAAACTCGGCTTACCCAAATATGATAGTTACTACTATATTGAACGCTTACGTTTAATTGGTGACACACCATTTATGGTGCACCGTTCATTTATACCAGCTAAATTTATTAATCGAAATTTAGCTAAAGATCCGAATAATTATCATAGTATCTATGAAACCTTGCAAAGCGATAAGCAATTGTATCTATTTGATGAGCCCTTTACTGAAACAGACACAATTGTAAAAGCTGATAGCGAAATTAGTAAGCAACTAAAAATAGCTAAAGATTATCCCGTTGTACGACAAGTCAAAAAAACTATTTTATCTACTACAGGTGAAGTAGTTGAACTAGTTATTGGCTATAAACGGTGTGATTACTTTTCACTTTCATTTTCAAGTACTGATTATCCGGAAGTTTAATAATTTAATCTGGAGACAAAAAGAAGCTGCAAAGCAGCTTCTTTTTATTTTTCAATTTCAAAATTATTCTCTAAAAAATCATAAATTTCTTCATTTGAATCTGAATTAAATAATTCATTTAAATCATCAACTGAAGTTCCAGCTAGAAAGTCCATAATTTTAGCCAAAATAGTTGAATGCATATCTGGATCATTATTCAAAATCAAAAATAAGAACTTAACTTCCAATGCTTCGCTTGGATTAACCATATTATTAAAAGTTGCTGAATTTCTAAGAGCAATCGGTACAATTAATTGTGCGCTAACATAATCCCCTTCAGTATGAGGAACTGCAACATCTGGAAGTTCTCTAGATAAAGGTCTCATTGAAATTCCAGTTGGATACTTATCTTCACGTTCAATAATATCGCCTAAAAAATCTTCTTTAACATAGCCTAAGTCATATAATTTTTGAGAAACGGTCTTGAATATCTCGTTTCGATCAGTTAAGTCTGTTACAAAGACAGCTTGCGGATCGAAAAGACTTTTTTTAGTATTCGTAGTAGGTTCCGCCTTTCCTAAGCAAAAATTTCTAGTTTCATTATATAAAACCGATTTCAAAAACACAAAAGTGGGTGTTTCTTTTGAGCAAATTTTGTTAAAGTTAGTTAATGTAAAAAATATTCCACCAATAAGAAAGAAAGGTTTTTCCATGACAAAACAAAAAACAGTTTATTTTGGTGCTGGTTGGTTTACTGAAACTCAAAACAAGGCTTACAAAGATGCAATGAGCGCTCTCAATGCTAATCCTACTATTGATTTAGAAAACAGCTATGTTCCTCTTCAAAATCAATATAAAGATATTCGTGTTGACGAACATCCCGAATACTTACATGATAAAGAATGGGCACAAGCAACTTATAATGGTGACTTAGTTGGTATTAAAACTAGTGACGTTATGCTTGGCGTTTATGTTCCTAAAGAAGAAGACGTTGGTTTAGGGATGGAATTAGGTTACGCTATGTCTCAAGGAAAGTATGTTTTACTTGTAATTCCTGATGAATTATATGGTGAATCAATCAATTTAATGAGTTGGGGCGTTGCTGACAACGTAATTAAAATGAGTGAATTAGCTACATTTGATTTCAACCGTCCAAGATACAACTTCTATGATGGTGCTGTATATTAATAAATAAAAAAATCTGGTAGATGGTTTCTACCAGATTTTTCTTTTTCTAATCATTATTAGCAATTTCTTCAAAGTTAGAAGTTAAGTCATGGTTGGCAGTTGCATGAACCACGGTGTATTCTCCATTAGTTGTTTGATCAACAAGAGCTACTGGTTCTCCATGGTAAAAGCAAAAAAGATAAGTAATGTGCTGTTCAGCACTTTTTCCATTATAGTTAAAGATTGCAACTACATTGTATGTATTACTATCATTGTCTTTATCAGTAACATCTGGATTCCACTTGAGGTTAATACTATCCATATCTTCAGGATCACGACTATCTTTCTCGCCTGAACTCAATTTGAATTTTCCTTCTGATAGAAAACTCGGGTATTCTTGACCAGCTGCAGTTGTTATACTTCCGCTACCAGTATAATGCGAATATGGTTGGTGCATTTTATCACCAAATTCATCCATATAACTAATTAACCTGTCTCTCTGCTCATCCGACCATAATTTAGTTGTCTTAGTGTCTTTCTTTTCTTCAGTCGTAAATTTTTTTGTACTTGAAGAGGCAGTACGATCTTTTCCCTTAACAATTGTTAAATTATTATTCCAATTACTTACATTCTCTTCAGTATTTTCAGATTTAACTACTGGATAAATTTGTTCTAAAACATCTCTATTACTATAATTCGACTTATTTCCGACATAAGTTATCTCTTTTTTATCTTTAGAAATAAGATATCCTACTTGGTTATTTACAGCATACAAAGTACTACCATTTGTAGCACTAATTTCGTAGTCGCCAAATTTATGGCTTGAGTAACTCTTAATTGTTAAATGTCCACTTCTTAATTCATCTGCTGCTTCTCCCCATTTTTTACCATATTTTTTATCTGCGTAGAGAATTGCCCAAGCAGCTAGTTGTTTATTTGGCATCTTTTTTATTTCAGCAGTAGTTAGTCTGCCATTACCACCAATTATTTTGCTTTCTGCTGAAGAGCGGTCATGTTGATAAATTGCCCACCCTCCAGCAACAAGCACTACAATAGCGATAACTACTCCGATAATAATATTTCTTGTTTTGAAATTGCTTTTAGAATTGTGGATTTCACTTCTTTTGATTTGCGGTCTTTGCTTAATAGAATTTATTTTTTCCAGTTCTTGTTTACTGTTACCATCAACAGAAGCACCGCATTTTGGACAAAATTGATCATCAGGTTTTAAGGGTGCTCCACATTCCGAACAAAATTTTTTCATTTTTTCACTTCTTTAATATTTATTAGGACTGATTCTGTCTGTTCGTTATATCTAATAGCTTATCCTAAAAGCTGATAAAGATATACAATTTTATAAGTATTAATAAAAAATAGCTCACGTAAGTTTTACCCACGTGAGCTATTTTTTATTTCTTTAATGTATTTATTTCTTCATGCTAGCAAGCATTTGATTAATATCTACAATCCCTGCTTTACCAGCAGCCACGGAATCTGCATCATTACCAATCATTTGACTATTTAGCCAATCAATTACCATAGCCAGATTCATCCCTGCAATTAGGTGAATATCTTGACCACTCATAATCAAGCGACTAACTGTGTTAGCTGGTGTGCCACCCATTAAATCAGCAAATACTGTTAAATCTTCTTCAGGAATGCCGTTAATGGTAGCTTGAAACTTCTTTTCAAAATCTTCTGGTCCTTCTTCTGGAAGTAAACATACTACATGAATATGTTCTTGAGGACCCATAATCAATTCTGCACTTTTTTTAACTTCTTCAGCCATCTTACCATGACTGATTAGCACTAATTCTTTTGTCATAATATTTTTCCTTTAATTTACTGCTAAATCTTAGCAAGAACACCAACACCGCCAAGAATAACTGAAAGAACTAAAACAATTAAGATAGCCTTAGTTGAAGTCATCTTCTTCTTTCCAAGTAACCAGTAAACAAAGCCAACAATCAAAGCAGGCAATAGTTTAGGAATGATCATATCTAAGTTGTTTTGGATGTCCATGGTAACTTTACCGATTTGTGGTACCCAAGCAAACTTAACGTTAACCATCGTAGCTACTAAAGCACCAACCATAAATACACCAAGTACTGTAGCAGCATCAGTTAAAGCATTCAAACGGTCTCTCATATCAGTAACAAGAGTTACTCCTTTATCATAAGCAAACCGTAGTTGCTTCCATCTGAAGAAACAGATAGCAATTTGAGCAGCAATCCAGATAAATACACCAACTGGGTTTCCTTGAGAAGCCATAGAAGCAGCCAAGGCACCGAAGATTGTTGGAATCAATGCAGCAAAGATTGAGTCACCAATTGCGGCGAAAGGTCCCATTAATCCAACCTTCAAACCAGTAACAGTATCTTTACCTTCAACACCTTCATTTTCTTCAATAGCTAAGTCAATACCGGTAATAATGGTATTGAAGAAGTTAGAAGTGTTAAAGAACTGAACATGCGTCTTCATCATTTCTTGTAATTCTGGAGTATTATCACCATAAATCTTACGAAGTTGTGGCAAGATTAAGAATAAATACCCAGTATTCTGCATTCTTTCATAGTTCCAACCTAGTTGGAAACCGAATAGAGAACGTCTGTTAATTTGATTAAAGTCTTTATCTGTTAATTTATAAGTTGGTTTAGAGTTCATCATCGGTGATTTCCCCCTCTGAAGCTACATTAGTGGATTCTGTAGTAGTTGTGGCTTCTTTTGTTCCGCCTTTACCACTGCCACCTTTGCCACTAATTTCATCTTTGTAGTGTAAGATTGCAAATGCTAATCCAATCAAAGCCATTGCAAGCATTGGTAGGCCATTGAAAGTTGCAGTAAATGATTTATTTGCTGCTTGAAGACCTGTACCCAAAGTTTGAATGCTTGTAAACAAAACTGAGAATAAAGTAGTAAATGTGAATCCCATAATTAAGTAAGCAATGTGCTTCTTAACTGGTAAGTAACGAAGCAAAATAGCAAAACCAACTGCAGGAAGGACAGCACCAGCTACTGTTAAACCAGTACCTAACCACTTTAAGTTTCCGTTTAATGAGTTAGCAATTGTTTGAACTAAGCCACGTCCGAATGCTAAAGCAATAAAGACAGGGATAGCACGAGATAAGGCCCATGGAATCGCACCATAGAGGAAGTTTCTTTCGATTCCCTTATAGTTATTTTCTTCAATTAAGTGATCAATTCTGTGAGCAAAATAAGTGTTAGCAAATCTTGCTAAAACATCCAATTGAACCATGATTGCAGCTACTGGAACCGCAATTGAAGAAATTGCTACTTGTGGGCTCATTCCCTTAATACTTACAGAAAATGCTGTTGCTAAAACTGTACCAGTAGTTGCATCAATCTTAGAAGCACCACCGAAGGTACCAACACCTAAAACTGTAAGTTGCATGGCACCACCAATAATTAAACCGGTTTTTAAGTCACCCATGATCAAACCAGCAATTAAGCCAGCTCCAACTGGTGTATTCAACGATGAATAAATTTGTAATTCATCAAGAATTTCATACCCAGCATAGAGGGTAAGTAGTAATATTTGCCACCAAGCCATAATTAAACCTCCTATTTAATCTTTTCATTCATTAATTTCATAAAGTCATGAGAATCATCGCTTGGAGTTAACTGAGCTGTGATTTTCACACCCTTATCTGCTATTTTCTTAAAGTCTTCAACATCTTTTCCCTCAACATTGATTTGCTTAGTCACTTGCTTAGTAGTATCAGTTTGAGACATGGTACCTACATTCAAGGTATCAAGTTTAAGACCTAAGTTAATTAAATCTAAGAAGGCTGCTGGCTTTTTAGCGACAATAAATACTCGCTGGTTACCATAACGATCATGAATTAAGTGATCAGCTGCAACCTTTGCTGGCAAAACACTAAGACGAGTAGTAAGAGGTGTAGCCATTCTTAAACCACTTTTTTGAATATCGCTTTTTGCTGCTTCTTCATCAACAACAATAATGCGATCCGCTTGAAGTTTTGGAGTCCAAAGATTAGCTACTTGACCATGGACAAGCCGTCCATCAATTCTAGCTCCCACAATATTCATAGAGATTCCTCCATCTTTTGTAAATACTTTGTAAACGCTTTCTACAGTTTCAATCTTAGTATATTAAGTTTCACTAGTCAACTGGTTGCGACCACTTTTTTAAGATTTTCTAAAGTTACTTGTAAAGATATAAACTTTTAAGCTTTATAACGTGATTCACCATTTAGATAAGTTTCACTTACAGTCATATCATGGTTTAACACAACAAAATCAGCTGGGTGATCTGGCTTAATCACTCCGCACTTATCAAGTAAATTGCAGCTCTTAGCTGGCACATAACTAGCCATCATAACTGCATCTTCAGGTGTTGCGACATTCCAATCAACTACATTCTTAACTGCATCCTTTAAGAGCAAAATACTACCTGCTAAATTATTAGTTTCTTTTAGGCGTGCCATTCCGTCTTTAACATAAACTGGTAATTCCCCTAAAACATAGTCACCATCTGGCATTAAACCTGCTTGCATACAATCTGTAATCAAAGCAATATGTTCTGGTCCACGTGCATTTACCAAAGCACGAACAGCTGGTTCTTCAACATGGTGACCATCGCAGATTAATTCATCAGTTGTTAAACGTGAAGAAAAAGCAGCACCAATAATATTAGGTGAGTGTTGTGACAAACTGTTCATCCCATTAAATGTATGAGTAAATACGCTAGCACCAGCTTCAACACAACCAATAGCATCTTCAAAATCAGAATCTGAATGGCCTAAAGCAACGACTAATCCCATTTTTACTGCTTCACGTACAAACTGACGAGCATTTTTTCTTTCAGGTGCCATTGAAATCTTAATTAGCAGGTCATCTGAAGCCTTACGCCATTTTTTCAAAAGCATAATTGATGGATCAGTCATGTACTTTGGATTTTCTGCTCCACCATGCTTTGGAGTAAAGAAAGGTCCTTCAAAGTGCAAACCTTGAATTTTAGCACCAGTTTCTTCACCCTTATGTGCAGCAAACTTTTCACAAGTTTCTGTTAATTCTTTGTCACTAGCAGTAATAGTTGTTGGTAGCCAGCTAGTTACACCTGCTTGTAATAAGCCATTTGAGATCTTGTCAATGCCTTCCCAGTCACTCTTCATCGTATCTTCATCAAGCAAACCATGAATATGTGTATCTACATAACCAGGGGCAATCCATTGATTGCCATATTCTTTAATTAAGCCATGACTTGGCTTTTCATCTTCTCGATAATATAAACCAAAGTTGCCATCATCTTGAACTTCAAGATAACCGCCCTTTTCAGTTCTATTTTCTAAAAAGAATTTTCCTGCATGGATGTAATATGACATAATAGTTAACTCCTTAAATTAATTTATATTTTAATCTGAAACTGTTTTCAAAATTTAAATTTTATTTGATGAATTTGTGAATTGTTACTCCCTTAACCACACGGTTAACAGTGCCTGTTGGGGATGGAGTATCTGGGGTGTTTCCTACTTTGATTGAAGTAAGCAATGCAATTGTTTGTCCAAACATAATATCAGGTAAGGCTAAATATGCATCAGGCACTTCTTTTCCAGCAAAGGCAAAGAATTTCCCATCAAAATCTTGACCCTTTTTAAGCTGACCTACTCCCATTACTAACGGAACAATTTGATCAGCCTTAATCTCATCTAAAATATCCAAATCATATTTTCTGGTATAAGTGTTGTTAGAAACAAAATCAAAAACAATCGTCTCCTTATCTAAAAACGACTTAGGACCATGTCTCAATCCCATCGAAGTATCAAATAAGGCTGCTACTTTTCCAGCTGTTAATTCCAAAATTTTAAGTCGTGCTTCTTCAGCTAATCCACCTAAAGCACCACTACCAATATAAGTAATTCGATCAAAATCAATATCAACTAGCTTTTGAATTTCATCTTCACGGTCAATTACACTTTGGCCCATTTCAGCAATTTCATTAACAATTGATTCTTTTTCAGCATCACTTCTAGTGTCAAAAACTAATAAAGTAGCTAAACTCATGCATGAAAACGAACCAGTCATTGCAAAACCTTGGTCTAATGATTTAGCAGGCATTAAAAGAACTAAACCATTTGGATCATCTTTTAAGTCTTGAGCCAAATGTCCTTCTGGAGCACAGGTAATAGCAATTTGATATAAATTAGTAACTAATTGCTTAGCAAGTTCAACAGTTGCAACTGACTCAGGAGAATTACCGCTACGAGCAAAAGAGACCAAAATTGTTGGTGTATCTGCTTCAAGATAATCTTCCGGTGTTGAAACAATTTTAGTTGTATCAATTGCTTCAAAGTCGTATTTAGTACGGTCTCCATGCTTTCTCAAATAAGGCATTACTGTATTGCCTACGTAAGCGCTAGTTCCTGCACCAGTAAAAATCACTTTTACCTTATCGAATTTTTTAGTAATTTTAGCTAAAAAATCATCGATTTCTGTTTTCTTTTCTTTATATATCTTAAAAGTTTCTTTCCATAAAGAAGGCTGTTGTTGAATTTCTCTAGTAGTAATATCTGCACCCATCTTTTTTAGTTCTGCATCGGTTTTAGTAAACATGAGCCTATTCCTTTCAATAATTAAACTAAATGATTGTATTGACGTGATCGATATATGAATCTATCTCCTCTAGCAAGAGAAATAGTGAACTCGATCGGTACATTTTTATCATTGATTGCCCGTCTAAAAATCTTCAAACTTGCATCCCCAGGCTTAACACCCAAGATTTTGCTGTCTTTTTCGTCCAGGTTAACTGCTTGTACATCTTCAAAAGCAAGAATACTTTGTTCATTATATTTTTGCTTCATCACTG
>CANRQR010000030.1 GCA_947641735.1 uncultured Lactobacillus sp. | reverse complement strand
ATGGAGGAAAGTTAGTGGCTAAAGGTAGACCATTAGAATTAATTAAAGATCCGCACAGCCTGACCGTGAAGTATTTAGCAGATTATGTAGATCAGTTTAAATTAAATAAAATAATTTTGTATAATAAAGTGGCAATTCAGTAAAGTTTGAGAGGATGGAAGCATAGTATGGAAAAGTTAAAAGCAATTCAATTTAATTTTGAAAATTGTGAGTCTGAGCAAATTCCAATTGAGTATATTCCTTATTTTAATTTTAAAAATGTATATACTAACTTAAGCCATCGCTGGGACCATGAAGAAGAAGATAGTGATGTCCTTAAAACAGACCTTGAATGTGATGGGTTTACTATGATTGCTGACTGGGATAGAGTAAATACCATTGAAACTTCGGAAGAATATAATTTAGCTGACCGGATTTCTAAATTCCATGATTTAGTTGATGTAGATTTGATTTTTAAATCTGGAAAAACTAAAAATATTTATATGCCTTGGGAAGATGCTAACTACGGTGAATCTAACGCTTTAATGATCGTCCTAAAATCTGATTCTAGTTCCTACGTTATTAATAGAAAGTTCAGCAATAGTACATTTTTAGAGGTTTATATAGAGAAAAAAGCGTAAGCCAATATCTTTTTTAGATGTTAGGCATACGCCTTTTTGTTAGTCTTTGAATATAGTTAAAACTCTATTATTTTCTAATAAATTTTTGATCACTACTTGGAACACCATTTTTATCAGAAATGTAACGCTCTACACGCATATGAAGATCATACTTATTACGTAGATCGGCTAATTCTTGCATCATTGGTGAAGCGTGGTGAGCATCAAGAGATTCTTGGTTTTCCAGCTATCAATTAGAAGAATAGTTTCAGGATCATCTAATGGTATAAAGTACTTATATTTTTCATTTCCTGGTTCTTTTCGAATACGATCGGCTACACCACTACTTTCCATTTCTTCAGCAAATTTCCGTGCACTTCCATTTTTACCGGTATAGTAAAGATTAACCGTTAATGACATATTTAATCCTCCTTAATCATCCATCGTAGTTCCTTAGCACTTTTATATTAAAATTTAATCAAGAAAAAAAGAAGTGCTTATCGTTAAGATTTGAAAAAATCTGATAAGCACTTCTTTTATAAACTAATTTTGTTAATCTTAATGTAATTGTTTTAATTCATTTAATACTGCATCATAATTAGGTTCATGTGTAATTTCATCAACTAATTCACGGTATAAGATTTTACCATTCGGATCAAGGACCCAAACCGAGCGAGCAAGAATGCCAGATTCTGGAATCAATAATCCAGTGGTCTTACCAAATGACAAATTTTTATCCGACATCAATTGCATGTTTTTAACATCTTCAGCTGCACACCAATTTTGTTGATCTTGGATAGTATTAGTTGAAATAGTTAAAAAATTAACATTTGGAAATTGATCCATTGTTTGGTTAAAAGTTTTAGTTTGAATGCTGCAGACAGGTGTGTTGATATCCGGTACAACACTGATTAAACTAACTTTACCTAATAAATTATCTTTAGTAACTTTATGCTTATCTTTATTTAAAACTGTAAAGTTTGGCATACTATCGCCAACTTCAGGTGGGATGCCGATTAATTTGACTTCTTTACCTTTAAAAGTAACTTTCATAAGATCACACTTTCTTTAATAGTTAATTCAAATATAGCAAATTAACTGTATTAACTTAAATATTATGCTTACTGATATTGATTTTAAAAAATTTTTGATTTTAAATTTATGCATCTTGTATTTTAAATTTAACCACTCATTTAAATAATGAATTATTTAAGTCTTTCTTTCTATATTCTAATAGTGAATTCAGAAAGGAAGACTTTTTATGTTAATTGAAACTTATAATTTAACTAAGAAATATGGTAAGAAATTGGCTTTGAATAAAGTTGATTTGAAAGTTGATCGTGGTCAATTAGTGGCTTATCTGGGAACTAACGGAGCAGGAAAATCAACGACGATTAATATTTTAACTGGCTTGTTAAAACCAACCAGTGGCACGATAACTTATGCTAAGGATTTGAAAATTGGCGTTGTTTTTCAAAATAGTGTTCTTGATGATGTCTTAAGCGTAAAAGATAATCTAAATTTGAGAGCACAGATGTATCATGATATTTCTAAAAATTGGCTTGAGCAATTAATTGATTTAATTGGAATTCGAAAATTCCTTAATCAAAAGTATGGCACTCTTTCAGGCGGTCAAAAGAGAAGAGTAGATATTGCACGAGCTTTAATTGATCGTCCTAATATTTTGTTTTTGGATGAACCAACTACTGGGTTGGATTTACAGACTAGAATTGTAATCTGGAATCTACTACAGAAACTTCAAAAAGAGCAGGGATTAACGATTTTTCTAACAACGCACTATTTAGAAGAAGCCGAAAATGCAGATCAAATGTATATTTTAGAAAATGGACAAGTGTTAGCTAATGGATCAGCTCATGAAATTAAGAATAAATATGCTCCAAGCAAATTAGTAATAAAGCTAAATGAAAATCAACAGTTAACGACTGCTTATCCTATTATTGCCAAAGATAAGCACATTGAACTTAATGGACTTGATGAAAATGAAGCGATTACGCTTCTTCATCAAAATCAAGCTAAGATAAAGTCTTTTGAATATCGGCAGGGTTCAATTGATGACGCCTTTATTAATATTGCTGGAAAGGAGCTACAATAATGTTTGCTTTAATTAAAAGAAATACTAAAATTTACTTTGCTAATAAACCGGGAGTAATTATGTCATGCTTTGGAGCATTGATTTCATTTGTAATTTATATTGGATTTTTACAGCAAAATCTTGTTAGCTCCTGGCAAAATGTTCATCATGCAAAACAGTTATTAGATCTTTGGATGCTAGGTGGAATTGTATCAATTGCAGGCATTACCACGTCTTTTCAAGCACTTGGTCAAATGGTGAGAGATAAAGAAAGTCATGCAATTGATGATATGAAACTTACTGCTTTAACGCCGGTTAGTGAAAGTATGGCCTATGTTGTATCAGCTACTATTGTTAGCTTTTTAATGCAAATCATTACATTTGCTGTTATGGCAGTATATTTTTCAGTAGTTGATAAAGCAGATGTAGTGCACAGTGCATATTTACCTTGTTTAGGATTCATGCTTTTGGGAGCACTTAGCGCAACATTATTAAATTTGATCATTGTAATGTTTATTAATTCTTCGACTACTTTTAGCCGTTTATCAGCTGTGATTGGTGCAGCAGCAGGATTTATGGTGGCAACTTATATGCCATATGGAACTTTATCAAAAACTGCTCAAAATATAGTAAAATTATTTCCAAGTAGTTATGAGGCAGCAAGTTTTAGAAGCTTGCTTTTGAATAAATTAAGTCAGCAAGATGTGCCAGCTAGAATGCGAGATCAATTAATTGAATATTTAGGAATTCATTTTAAATTTGGATCTTATCAACTAAATAATTTTGATAATGCTTTAGTGATTTTAGGGATGATTGTTATCTTAGCAATTGTTGGATCAATCTTGGCACTTTTGCTTAATAGAAAGAAGAAATAATACGTGGATGTTGAATTTCAGCTGAATCCTAATTTAGAAGATGATCAAATTGAGGTTAAAGTGGTTTCTGCAAGGCAAACGTCTAAGGTGAATAATCTTTTAGCATATATCAAAAACTTTGATAAAAAAGTAGATTCACTTTTACCTGTAAAAACTGAAGATCGAATTTTAACTATTAAGATAGAAGAGATTATCAAAGTAGAAGTTGAAAAGACAGAATTAAGTTTTTATACGACTAATGCTGTAATTAAGACTAATGGTCGTTTGTATCAGGTTTTAGAAAAGCTAAATAACGATTTTGTTCAAGTATCAAAGCATGGAATTATTAATTTGAATTATCTTGAATCGCTTGAAGCGGGTTTTACTGGTAATATGATTGCAAAGCTAGCTTGTAAACAGAAGACAGATGTTTCAAGAAGATACTTACCTAAGTTAGAAAAGAAGTTGGGATTATAAGATGAAAATATGGCAAAAAGCTTTAGATTATTTTGTAACAGGCATGGGATTTGGTGCAATTATCTACTTAGTAATTTTGGGAGTAACTTATGAAAATATCGGGGATCTAAGAGTCCCCTTAAACAGTGTATTCATAGTATTTGTATGTAGCGGATTAATTGGAGAATTGAGTTTCTTATTTGAAACAACTTTATCATATTTCTGGGCATTGATTTTACATCTGATAGGAACTTTTGTATTGTTTTCAATAATGATGCTTTTAAATCATTGGTTAATTAACTGGCAAACTTTACTTATTTTTGTTATTACATATGCGATTATTTGGCTAATAATTAGATTAATTCAAGAAAAAGACATTCGCCGGATTAATCGCCAAATTAAGAAGCGTAATGGTTGAGTGATAAAATATTATTAAATAATAGCTGATAGAAAGTGGCGTAGCAATGTATCCTGATAAATTTCATTTAACTCAAGAACAAAATCGACGTTTTGCAAAGAAAAATTTAGTAAGATTAGTTTTTACTACTTCACGTTTTGAAGGCTTAAATACTACATTACCACAGACTCAAACTATTATTGACGGTATGAGTGCAGCAGGAGTTTCAATTGACGATACTAACGTGATTGTTCAATTAAAACGTGGCTGGCAATATGTAATTAGGGAAGATAAGCCTTTGTCTTTAAATATTGAGCAAAATATTAATTTGCTAGTAGCACGCTATGATTCATTAGATCCGGGTAGTTTTCGTACTGGAAATGTAACAGTAGAATTAGGAAATGATAATGGAGAATGGCAGCCATCAGAAATTAATTTTGAACAAGAAAAGAAGTACTTTAATGAACTGATGCAAAAAGATACTTCTACTACTGATAAAGCTATGACTTTGATGTATCACAATATGAGAAATCAACTTTTTTGGGATGGAAATAAGAGAACTGCTACTTTAGCAGCTAATAAGTTAATGATTGACAATGGCGCTGGATTAATTAATGTGCCATTAAATAAATGGGATAAGTGGAATGAATTAATTAGTGAATTTTACTTAACTGGAAAAATGGATAAGTTAAAAGATTGGACTTATAAAAACGGAATTCAGGGAATTGAGTTTTCATTTGCTCCTGGCTTACCTAGGCCAACTATTGATCCAGAAGATTATGAATAATCTGCATTCATGTCTTTAACGTATAATACAATATTACAAATAAGTATTTTGCATGACATCATTTCTACTCTAAAATAAAAGCAAAGTTAGAAATGAAATAATAACATGTCAAAAAATGAAGAAAAAGTAAAAAATAGTGTTTTTGGTTTTGATGATTCAAATAAAGCTTTTGCCAAATTCTTTAAGGGTACAAGTTACCTCAAGGCCTTAGAAGAGGGAAAGGCTGCACAAAAGATGCTTCTAGGCGATGTAGTAATTGTAAATCCTAATACTAAGTATTGGCATGAAGCTACTAAAGATTCATGATTTGCTCATGTTGCTGTGAGGGTAGGCGATAGTAAGAATACATGGCTTGAACCTGTTTCTGATGAAGAATAGGATAAATTAGACGGATTAATCAGAAAATCCAGTATGTAAATTATAATTAAACAGAAAAAATCCTCCTAAAGTTAGATAAATAAAGTTTTGTCTTCTTTAAGAGAATTTTTTTATTTTAATTAGTTTTATAAATTAATGGAACATTTTTTAGATAGAAATTATTATCAAAATCAATAAAAAATCGTGCTCATAATTAAATAGTCGATATCAACTCTACTAAAATGATATCGACTATTTTGATTGAGCACGATTATTTGTAACAACTAAAATATTAATTTAGTTGTTGCCATCTCTTTTTCAATGTAAAGGCAATATCTTTAGGTTCACGATCACGAGTAAAAATTCCTTTATCGTTACCACCAACACGCATGATTCCTTCACTCGTCTTAAAGTCAGCAAAGTTCCAAACTAATTCGCCGTAAATAAATGGATATTTTTTAAATACATCAAAGTACATTTGATAGTATTCATTCTGGTATTCTTGGCTCCACATTTCGTCTGGAAGACGATGAGACGAAGATAAAGTGTCAGCACCAAATTCTGTAAATATAAATGGTTTATTTAGCTTTAAGTTTTGCCAGCCGTCTAGTTCATCTTCTAGCATCTTTTTAGCATTAACGATTTCAGGACCACCAGCAACGTACCAACCATAATAACGGTTTAAGCAGATAAAGTCACAAAGTGGGTGAAGCTTATCAACTTTTGGACCACTACCCATGACTAAAGTGCCAGTATATGGGCGATTTTGCGGATCTAATTTTCTGGCAAAAGCAAAAATGTCTTTGAAATAGTCATAAGATTCTTGAGTAGTTGATTCTGGTTCATTGAATAAACTCCAGGCAATCACTGAAGGATGACGTTGATCACGATCGATCATTTCTTTTATTTCTTGTTCATGAACCTTTTTTAATTCAGGCACAGTTTTCGAAGCAAAAAAATGCGATTGATTAGAATTAGTAACATTAAGAAAGTTGGTTATTGAGCGATTAAGACCAACGGCAGGAACCTCATCAATAATCAAAAAGCCATATCTATCGGCATATTGATACCATTCTTCGGCGTAAGGATAGTGACTGCTTCTAAAACAGTTAGCGCCAATCCATTTCATGCATTCGTAGTCGCGTTTGATGATGCTTTCGTTAACTGCTTTGCCTAAAACATTAAAATCTTCGTGCTTGCCAAAGCCTTTTAAATAAATTGGGTGATTATTGAACAAGATTTTATCATTCACAATTTTAATTGTACGAATACCAATTTGATCACTATATTCGTCAATTGTTTTTTCATCTTCCAGCATTTCAATCTTTATTTTATATAAATAAGGATCGTTTAAACTCCAAAGGTGTGGATTCTTAATTGTTAAACTACCAGTATTTTTAGAAGTAACACGTGCGACTTCTTTTTTATTGTCTAAAAGCGTAACTTTAAATTCAGCCTTATTATTTGCTTCGATATTGTACG
Source organism: uncultured Lactobacillus sp. (assembly GCA_947641735.1). Lineage (GTDB taxonomy): Bacteria > Bacillota > Bacilli > Lactobacillales > Lactobacillaceae > Lactobacillus. The sequence continues at coordinate 9,529 of CANRQR010000030.1, read as the reverse complement.
TAATGGCTGCCTTATTATTTGCTAATTGATAATTTAGTTTAAAATTAATGATTTGATTTTGTGGAAGTGCCAATAACCAGACATTACGCATAATGCCAGAATAATTGAAGAAATCAAAGTATGGTTTAGCAAGTTTTTGTCCATTATCTAAAATTTCTTCGGTCCCACAAGGAATAGCTTTTTCCGATAATTCATTGTTGACTAAAACAGTAATTCGATTTGCTTGATCATATTGAATATAGTCAGAAATTTTTACTTGAAATGGCAAAAATCCACCTTCATGCTGCCCAACTTCTTTTCCATTAATAAATACTTTTGCGCGATGGGTAACAGACCCAAAGCGAATGTAGAGATCTTTTTCTTTTAAAAAGCTAGGAATAAAGAAGTCTTTTTGATACCAAAAATCTCCAGTATAGTACTTACGGTCTCGCTTAGTAGTTAATTCTGCAAACGTACCTGGTACAGGCATTTCTTCAGGATCAGGCAACTCTTTATTCCATCTCTCGTCAAGACCAACAGAATTAGGATCAGCTTCAAATTTCCAAGTGCCATTCATTAAAGTGTTAAAGCGATATTTATTTTGAATTGGATATAGTGCAGATTCCATAGATGAGTTCCCTTCCTAATAAAACTTTTCTCTTATCTATATTGTACGCTTGGAGAGAGTAAATAGATTTGAAAATGGTTTAATAAAGTAAAATCCCTCGACTGTAACCTTGCGTTACAGTTTATTCTATTTATAGGAAATAATTAAGAAAGAGATGTTGAGAGTGGCAGACGCTAAATTATTATCGATTTCTGAATTTGCTAAACTACCAGACGAACTTTGATTTTTTATGATCAAAAAGATATTTTTAAGCCATTGGAGACCAGGGAAAAGGATTATCGCTATTATAGCTATGAACAACTATATCAAATTGGTTTATCTTAGGATTACGCGATTTAGGTCTTTCAGTAGAAGAAGTCAAGGATTATTTGAGTGATTCGAGCAGTGATGCTTTAAATAAGAAATTAATTCCCTTGAAAGGTATTCGGATTTTAAAGTTGATTGTTCGGAAGCAGAAGTTGCCTCGGCATATAGTCAGTTTTATCAAGAATTAGGTGCAGGAGTTATGACCACCAAGAATTTATCTAGTTTCATTACAGACTTACCTCAAGCAAAAGCTAATACCTATGTAAATTCCGGTTTTAGAATTATTAAAGAAAAATCATACAATCAAAAAGCCAACATCCCGATTATTAGTCAAAATGATGACAATTACTTGATTGTTAAGATTGAAAACACTAATGAAGGAATTGAAACAGGTTTAGCAGCAATTAGAAAATATGTTCAAGATAACAATTTAAAAATTGGCAATGACTTGTGGCAGTTCAATATTGGCTTAAGTATTGAAAAACTTGGTTTAACAAAAAGCGGGTGAAAAATAATGAAATTCATAAAAAGATATTGGGGTTGGATTTTAGGAATAGCATTATTTTTCATTCTTTTATTTCCATCATTAAGTTGGACTAGAAATAATGTTAGGGTCTTAGAAAAACAACATAATTCACAATTATCATCCCTAATTATGATCCCAGGCAGTTCTGCTACTGAAAATCGTTTTGATCGCTTGGTAGCAAAATTAAATCAAAATAATTCTCGTCCTCATAGTTTATTAAAAGTAAAAGTGATGAATGATGATTCTTTGCACTTTACTCGACAAATCCGGCGAGGAGATAATGAACCAATGATTGTTGTAGGATTTGAAAATAACAAAGATGGCTATAGCAATATTAAACAGCAAGCTCGTAGATTTAATATTGCTTTTAAGAAGCTGACTGAAATGTATAATTTTAATAATTTCAAGAAGATTGGGCATTCAAATGGTGGCTTGATTTATACGACATTTTTGGAAAATTATTATTTTGAATATTCTTAAGATATGCGAATTAAGCGTTTAATGACTATTGGATCGCCATATAACTTTAACCAGGATTCAACGAGATATCGGAGTGAAATGTTATCTGATTTTATTAGAAATCGAAACAAACTCCCTAAGAACTTAGTTGTTTATTTTGTGGTGGGAACTAAAACTTATAACTCTGATGGGTTGGTGCCAGCAGGGAGCGTTTTTGCTGGTAGATATATTTATCAAGGCGTTGTTAAACCATTTACAACGATTTCGGTTTCTAGTTCAAATGCTCAGCATTCAAGTTTGCCGCAGAATGAGCAGATTGTAGATTTGATTAAACGATATATTTTAGATTGATAATAAAAAATGGAGCTTCACTTTGATATGAAGCTCCATTTTTAACTAGACATTATTTATTTTTTTGATGACGTAATTTGTATTCATCATGAAAAAGTTTTTTGTGTGAACCAATTCTAATTCCAATAACTACTAATGAATTAGTTCTTTTTTTGTATATAACTACTACATCATTTTTATCAGTTGGTTTGAAACCTTTAGGTGTATCCCTTAAATGAAATTCTGAAGTCCCCGCATAATATCCACGTAAGGTATGATCATTAAATTCAGAGGGTAATTCTGAATTTTCTCTTAAAATCGAAATAGCATCTTTAACCTCAGGTATTATAGCAGGGTCTAATTTGCTTAAGTAGTTTAAGTCCTGTACAAATTCTGGTCTGGGAATGAAGTCTAATTTCTTCTTATTTTCCATTTTTATTTAAACTGCTCCCAAAATTTATCGTATTCTTCGTCAGTAGAGATTTTTTCACCTTGTTCAGGAATAATTCCTAATTCCATTAAATGTTCTGCTGCTATAGAGTGCTTGAGAGTGCCAGGCTCAGTTTTAGCATATTTCTCTAGCCAATCAAGCCGATCTTGTGAAATTAGGGCAACACCTTTTTGTTTGGGTCGAGGAATATAGATTGTTTCTTGTTCTTCGGTAACTTTATCCATATAAGCTTTGAAATTTTGTCTAAAATCTGTTTGAGTTGCTGCTAATGACATAGTTAGGCCTCCTTTAATGACTATTGTAATATACACCACATTATAATGTACGTTATAATGTTAATCAATTTTAAAATTTCACTTATATTGAATAATCTTGTTACAAATAAAAGATGCTTAATTTCTAGAAGTGAGTTTAATCCCAATAATAGCAGTAATTAACAAAATCACAAATATCCAAGTGATGGGATTCATTAAATGAAGCAGATCATTTAATAGGTGTATCCTGATTTTTGTTGCCAAAAGATTTTAATTAACTTAATTTATTTACTAAAATGAGACTGAACTTTAATTAATTGAATTCTTTTAGTGGGTGACGACAATGATTCCTAGACAGACTTATATCGATAAACTAAATCAATTACGTGATAAGCAAATAGTTAAGGTTTTAACTGGTGTGCGTAGATCAGGTAAATTAACGATTTTGCAACTATACTTGAAACAACAGGAAAAGCAATTAATCATGATCAAGGAATCAGAGATTTATTAGAAGAAATCATTCTTGCAGATAAATTGAATATTGATGCTTTTGCAATCGGGGAACACCATCGCAAGGACTTTGCTGTTTCAGCATCAGAAATTGTTTTAGCTGCTGCAGCTTCAAAAACTAAACAGATTCATTTGTCAACGATTAATCCAATTAGAGTTTACGAGCAATATGCAACAATAGATGCGATTGCACCGGGAAGAGTTGAAATTATGGCTGGTCGTGGACCATTCACTGAAGCCTTTGATTTATTTGGCTATGATTTAGAAAATTACGATGAATTATTTATCGAAAAACTTGAAATGCTACTTAAAATGAATAAGGAAGGAATTCTTGATTGGAAGAAAGGTAAGTTCACGCCTGAAGTTGATCATAAAGAATTTATCCGCGCACTAAAAAGCCAATCCCTATTTCTGTCGCTACAAGTGGAAGTATAGAATCGACTATCCGAACTGCAAAGTTAGGTTTGCCGATTGTTTATGCAATTATTGGTGGCGACCCGCTACATTTTAAACCACTAATTAGATTATATAAAAGGGTAACAGAGAAAATAGGTAATGATTTAACTACGATGCCAATTGCAGCACATTCTTGGGGCTGGCTGAATCAAGATAAATAAAAGGCTATTAAAGATTATTTTTATCCTACAAAATTGTTAGTTGATCAAATTAGTACGGAAAGACCACAATGGAACGGGATGACATATGGACAATATCTTGAAGCAGTCGGAGAAAATGGAACAATTTTTGTTGGTGATAGTGAAACTGTTGCTAATAAGATCATTAAAGTTATAGAAGAACTTGGATTGACACGTTTCTACCTCCACTTGCCTCAATGCCGCATGAAGATATCATGAATGCAATTAGAATTTACGGATAAGAAGTTGGGCCGAAGGTGAAGGCATATTTTCAAAAAAAGACTGAGCAAGATCGTCTTAAATTAAAGTGGAAGAATTAAATAGAGAGTAATAATATAGGTTTCAAGAGTCTAGATGACTTTTGAAACCTTTTTTACTTTTAGAGATTAAACATAAGGAGGAATGATCTATTATGATTATTCGCACCGTAACAATGGAAGATTTAAACGACATAGTAGAACTAGAATCTGACGCATTTAAGATGACTAAAAAGCGAACTGAACAAGATATGATTGCTAGAATTGAGAATTATCCTGATACCTTTTTAGTTGCGCAAGAGGATGGAAAAGTGATTGGTCATATTTTTGGTCCTGCTTTTAGTAAACGCTATATTGAAGATGAATTATATTTTAAAAATCACCCTAACCAAAAAAACGATCACTATCAAATGGTCTTAAGTTTGGCAGTTTTGCCTGAATATCGCAAACAAGGCGTAGCGACAAAATTAATTGAAGCATTAGCGCAAGAGGCCATAAAGCAAAATCGTCAAGCTATATCTTTAACTTGTTTACCGAAATTGATTAAATTTTATGAAAAACGTGGTTTTCATAATGAAGGCGAAACTAATGACGATATTCCAGATCCAACTGGTGTTACTAGTGTAAATATGGTAAGGACTTTATAAAATGACAGAGTTAACTGAAGAAATGTATGCAATTTTTGATCGGAATGAATTTTCTTTTAAAAAATTGAAGCAGCAATATTCTGAAGATGAATTAGCGCAAGTAAAAACAGATTTTAAAGAAGTTTGGCAGACCTGGAAAGAGGTAAACTCAAATGTCTATCAAAAATTACCACAAGATAAATTTGCTAAAGTTCATGTCGAAAGCTGGACAAATGGTTGGAACTTACGCGATCATTATTGGGCAGCTTTTCGCATAAATACTATGGCTGATAAAAGTCCATGCATCGGCGTGATGCTTGATAAAAAACAATTACAAGTTTATTTAATGTTTCAGCATTATAAGAGTGAAAAACGTGGCGATAATCCGGAACAATATAATGAATTACTCGCGGATATTCCAACTTGGGCCAAGAATCGCAAAATTAATAATTGGTACTTATGGGATAAAAATGAGATGGAATTTGCTGATCATTTATCTTTGAGTGAATATTTAGCAGATACAAAAAAGCAAACCCTATTTAATGAAGAAGCCGTTAAAACTAGTTTCTTGCTTGGAAAGTTTGCTTTTAGAAATCAAGATCAAGTTAAGGAGATGGAAGAGTTTATTTTGAAGGGTATTGAGCAGTTATTGCCACTATATGGAAAGTTAGAATGCTAGATAAGTTTGTCTAAAACAAGCAACTGTGCTAATAATTAGGTAAGATTGTAATTTACTATAAGTAAGCGAGTGAATTTTATGCCAATAAGAAAGCCATTAGCAGATTTAATTAGACCCAAGGATTTATCACAGTTTGTAGGACAAAAAGATTTAATTAAAGAAGGCCAACCTCTTTATCAAATTATTAAAAAACATGTGCCAATCTCACTGCTTCTCTGGGGACCACCAGGAACGGGAAAAACTAGTTTAGCTCAAATTATTGCTCGTGAATTTAACTATCCATTGGCAAATTTTAATGCTTCAATTGATAATAAAGCTAAGCTGACCCAGATCATTAATACGTATCCTTATCAATCTTTTGTTTTATTAATTGATGAGATTCATCGCATGACATCTACTTTGCAAGATTTTCTTTTACCTTACTTAGAAAGTGGCCAAATTCTTTTAATTGGTGCAACTACTGAAAATCCAATTATGTCAATTGTCCCAGCTGTGCGATCACGATGTCAGATTTTTGAATTTAAGGCTTTAAGCGACCATGATATTGAGCAAGTTTTGATACGGGCATTAAAAGAAGTCTTTAATTTTAAAGATGAAAATATTGATCAAGAAGCAATTAAGATTATTGCAATTTCTGCTGATGGCGATTTACGTGTGGCATTAAATCTTCTAGAAACTATTCATGCAGTTAATGGCGAGGACCTTTCTGTTGAAAATGTTAAGCAATTTGTTAAAGGCCAACATTTTGCCTATGACCGAAAAGCCACAAAACATTATGATTATTTAGCTGCTTATTCTGATTCGATGGCCGGTTCTGACACTGATGCTGCTTTGTATTATTTAGCAGTTTTACTTAAAAATGGCGATCTTCCTTCAGTAGTCAGACGTCTGCGTGAAATTCCTTATACATATATTGGCTTAGCTAATCCTGAGCAAGCCACACAAATTGTAATTGCAACTAATCAAGCAGAAAAAATTGGGATGCCTAAGGCAAAATATCCTTTGATGTTTGCCACCATGCTGATGTGTTTATCGCCAAAATCAGGTGCTTTTGATGAAATTTGGCAAAAAATAGATGAAGACAGTGAGTATCCAAGTAAGCATCCCATGCCGCGAGGACTTCGCGATATGCATTATAAGTATTCAGAAGAAATAACTGGTGGCGGACTAATAGATAATCCATTTGCGCAGCCCTTTCAGATTGCAAAACAAAATTACATGCCTAAGGGTCTTGAAGGAAAAAGATATTATTTTGCAAAAGATAATGTTAATGAGAAAAAGCTAGAGCAACAATATTTGAAACTTCATAAATATATTTATGGTAAGGAATATGGAAAGTAGGTCATTTTAATAATTATGCTAAAATGAAGGTGAAAGAGAAAAGAAGGTAATATGATGAAAATAGATGCATTTGCACATATTTTAACACCTGATTTTTATCAGACTATGTTAAAAATTGATGCTACAATTCCGCAAAAATATCCTTTTATAAAGATAGAGACTCTAGTTGATTTAAATCAAAGAATAGCTAATTGGCCGGATAAAAATACTAAGCAGGTAATTTCATTTGCTAATATCAATTCGGAAGACTTTGTAGATGGAAAGAAAGCTAGTCAAATTGCACAAGAAGCAAATCAAGAACTGTCTACTATTGTAGCTTCTTATCCTGATTATTTTGAAGCGGGAGTAGGGATGCTAGCGTTAAATAATGTTCCTGCTTCGCTCGAAATCTTAGAGGATATTAAGGCCGATAAAAACTTAGTTGGCGCACAGATTTTTACTCGTCATTTAGGTAAAAGCATTGCTGATCCTGAATTTGAACCAATTTTATTGAAAGCAGCTGAACTGCATCTTCCTTTATGGCTACATCCCGTTTTTGATAATCGAAAGCCAGATAATAATCTAGTATTTTCTTGGGAATATGAACTATCGCAAGCGATGCTGCAATTAGTACAAAATGATATCTTTAAAAAAGCACCTAACTTGAAAATTTTAGTTCACCATGCAGGTGCTATGGTTCCCTTCTTTAGTGGTAGAATTAATCACATTTTAGATCCAGAGCATGCTGAGATGTTTAAGAATTTTTATGTTGATACGGCCATTCTAGGTAATACGCCAGCTTTACAATTAACAATAGATTATTTTGGCATTAATCATGTCTTGTTTGGAACTGATGCTCCGTTTGCAGTAATGCCATCGGGAGCTGATGAGATTGTATCTAATGCAATTGAAAATCTAGATATCTCGGATTTATATGATAAGAAAATATTTGAAACTAATTATTATCATATGCTTGAGAGACAATAAGGGAGAGAGTGAGTATTATGACTGCAAATGAAAAAATTATCGCACTAGTTAAGCCAGAATATTTAAATAAAATACCTAAGATTTTTCGTAAGCACGCAACTGAAAATACTTGTAAATTAATTGCGAGGGAGCATTCCGATTTATATAAAGCTTTTGAAGAAGAAGCTAGTGCGGAAGAAAAAGAAAAAATGAAAAAAATAGTAAACGGTATTTTCGAAGAACGAATGAAAAAACATAAACTGTTGTAAAAGCAATCTTCAGCAATTCTTACTGATGATTGCTTTTTATTATTCATAAAATAATAGCTCATATTTTTATTTGAATACACTAAGTGCTACATTAAAGATAAAAGAATAATAGGACAATTGGAGGAATGGTTATGTATAATTTTGACCAAGAACCAGAACGTCGCCACTTAGTTGACGAATCTGGATTAAATAGCTTTTTAAGTAAAATTTACGGTTATATGGCTCTTGCAGTTTTTGTATCTGCTCTGAGTGCTTACTTAACGATGACTGTATTTGCTAGACAAATGGTTTCTTTAATGATTCATCATCCATGGACGATGTGGCTTTTATTATTAATTCCGATTGTTCTAACATTTGCAATTAACTTTCAAGCTACGAGAAATCCAGTAGCAAGTTTTATTTTATTGATGATTACAGCGATTATTTATGGAGTAACTTTTGCTTTTATTGCAGGCACATATACCGGACAAGATATTGCTTCTGCTTTTGTTGCATCTGCAACCGTCTTCGTTGTAATGGCCATTTTAGGTACGGTTACTAAAAAAGATTTGAGTAGGTGGGGCTCCTATGCGTCAGCAGCATTAATTGGTTTAATTGTTGCTATGTTAATCAACTTGTTTTTAAAGAGTTCAGCAGCTAATTACATCTTTTCATTCATTGCAGTTATTATCTTCACTGTTTTAACTGCTTGGGATGCACAAAGAATGAAGAATATCTATTTACAATTTGGTGGTGAGCTTCCTACTAATGGATTAGCTCTTGTGGGAGCACTTCAGTTATATCTAGACTTTGTTAACCTATTTTTGCAATTTTTAACTATTTTTGGTTCAAATGATAATAATAATTAAAAATCTTTGTTTATAGTATTTACGATATTAGCGATATATTAATTCATCTATTTTTAATAGACTAGAACTATCCTTTGAGTAAGATAACTGAAAGCTTATTGAGAGATTTATCAGTAAATAAAAGCCCATGTAAAACATGGGCTTTTTTGTTGATCAATAATTGTCTGATTGGTCTGATTTAACTAAAAATAATACGAAAAGATAAAAAATATGAAATATTAATTTTGTTTCTTAATACTTTTACTAGTTTATGCTAATATTATACTAAAACAAATTTTAAGGAAGTTGCACCAATGAATCTAACATATCTTAAATCTAACTTATTAATTGTCTTAAAATCAAAGAAAAACCAACTTCTTATTGTTATTCTTGTCCTATTTTCCACCTTTTCTTTATTTATAGTCGAAAATCAAAAAATAGGAGATGGAACTAAAAGCTGGGAAACTTATAGCGAATCCTTGCAGGCTAATTCTAATTATTTTGATA
>CANRQR010000029.1 GCA_947641735.1 uncultured Lactobacillus sp. | reverse complement strand
CGATAGAATATCATAGATATCCATCAACAGGATTTATTATAGAGCCTTTTATTTTTAGAAACTGTTATTTTCTTTCTTGAAAACTTATAATAGTAATAAAAGTGGAGGAAAAACGAATTATGCAATTATATTTTGTAAGACATGGAAAAACAAAATGGAATTTAGAAGGACGTTATCAAGGTGGTAGTGGTAATTCACCACTTTTACCTGAAAGTTATGCAGACATTAAAAAATTGGCAAATTACCTAAGGGGAACAAACTTTAGAGCCTTTTATTCTAGTCCTTTGCAACGTGCTTTAACGACTGCTGTAATGCTTAGAAATGATATGGGAATTACTGTACCCATAATTGTTGATCAACGCTTAAAAGAGTTTAATTTGGGAGATCTGGAAGGAATGAAATTTGTTGATGCTGAGAGTCAATATCCAGACCAAATTAAGGCATTTCGTTACTTCCCAGATCGCTACGATCCATCGACTTTTCATGGTGAAGATTTTGAACACATGATAGAGCGTGGCAAGAAATTAATTACTGATATTGTAAAAAGATATCCAAATAAAGATGATAAAGTTCTTTTAGTGAGTCATGGGGCTGCCTTATGTGCTCTAATTAGAACTTTAGAAGGTTATGACATTGCGGATATTAGAAAACGTGGTGGTTTAACTAATACAAGTCTTACGATTCTTGATACTGAAGATAAAGGTAAGACATTTAATGAAATTGCATGGAATGAAACAAGCTACCTAGATCGAAAAATTACTAGTAGGGACACGATTTAAAAATGGATAAAAAAATAGCCAACTTATATGATGCTGGCGAAGTAGATAAGGCAATACATTTACTAGTCGAGCGTGTAAATAGGGATCCGAAAGATATTGAAAACTATTTGCAACTTTCGACATATTTAATTGAGCAAAATGCTGCTGACCAAGCCTTAGAACTATTAGAAAAAGCACGCGGTCTTATTAACCATCCTGAAGAACTGACATATAATATTGCTGTTTGCTATTATCTGCAAGGAGAATTTCAAAAATCTCTCGCTTTGCTTAATTCTATTAAAGATGATGAAGAAACGATGTATCAAAAAGCGTTGATTTTTATGAAGTTAGGACAATATCAAAAAGCTTTAGCTTATGCCCTAACTTTAAAAAATCAAGATGAGAGAACGTTAGAGTTACTTGGTGATATTTGGCTTAGTTTAGGAGATTTAAAAACTGCAAATAAAACTTATAGTCAAATTTTAAAAGATCAAAGAAATTCTAAGGTTAATTTTCTGCTAGGCTTAACTCTGTTTGATACTAATCCTAATGAAGCGGAAAAGTATTTTAAACTGTCTAAAAATCAAGATCCTAAGTATTTTTCGCAAGCCCAGAAGCAATATAATGCAGTTGCAAAACTAATTAGAGGTAAAAATGACAAAAACTAGTTTTACTGGACGAATAAATGGAATTGTTTTTGAAAATAATCAAGATCTTTTCAAGATTATTGATGTAGATTTGATCAGTAGATTAGCTGATTTTGACCGTGATAATATTCGTGTAACCGGGAATTTCGGTGATATTCAGATTGGCTCAACTTATAAATTTACTGGACAAATTGTTGTGCATGAAAAATTTGGTAAACAATTTCGTGTAAGTTCATATGAACCAGTTTTACCTCATGAAGAAGGAAGTTTAACTAAGTATTTAAGTTCTGATAAATTTCCAGGAATTGGTAAAAAAGCAGCTGAAAAAATTATTGATAGCTTAGGAACTGATGCGCTTGATTTGATTAAAGCTAATCCAACTGAAATTGAAACATTAGATTTAACTCAAAAACAAAAAGATAGTTTATTATCTGGAATTAATCAAATGGATTCTTTTTCAGAAATTGTTATCAAGCTGGCTAAATATGGAATTAATAAAAAAATTGCGGGTAATATCTATAAGGCCTATCATGGAGAATCTCTAAAAAAATTAGAAGATGATCCTTATCAAGCAGTTGGTGAAATTCGTGGATTCGGTTTTAAAACGGCTGATAATATTGGGCGTGCACTTAATATCGGAGCTAATGATCCAAGAAGAATTAGGGGTGCTATCTTAAGTGTATTGCAAACTGCTCTAAGTACTCTTGGAGATACTTACGTTCCCCTTGATGAGTTATTGACGCAAGCTTATGATTTAATTCAGGCTAGTTCTTATGATGATCTAGCAAATAGCGTTAATGAATTGCAGAGACAAGGGAAAGTTGTTGTTTCTGGTGATAAGGCTGCACTTCAAGGGATTTTTCAGACTGAACTTGATATTGCAAATGAATTAAAGCGTGTGGTCAAAAATCAAGTTGAAAAAGAAGTATTTAGCGATAAAGAAATTGATCATGCAATTTCTCACGCTGAAGATGAACTTGAGATTAAATACGATGAAACACAGAAGAATGCAATAAAGAATGCTTTGAATAATCCAATTTCAATATTAACTGGTGGTCCCGGTACAGGTAAGACAACTATTATTAACGGAATTCTGATGTGCTTAAAAGAGCTTGTCGGTATTCCAAGCGGTGCTTTATATAGTGAAGATCCACCATTTTTATTAGCTGCTCCTACGGGTAGAGCGGCCAAAAGAATGAGTGAAATTACTGATATTTCAGCTAAAACTATTCACCGTTTATTAGGTTTAGGAATTGGAGAAAATGATGCAACTGATGTTAATGAACTAAATGGAGAAATACTAATCATTGATGAGATGTCAATGGTAGATATGTTTTTGTTTAAGCAATTATTATCAGGTATTAATTCGACTAAGCGTATTGTGTTTGTAGGAGATCAAGACCAACTTCCTTCAGTGGGTGCAGGTAACATATTTAGTGATTTAATCAAGTCCGATGCTTTTCCAACTACATGTTTGCAAGTTATTCATAGACAGGGAGAAGATTCATCTATTATTAAGCTAGCTCATGCAATTAATGAAGAAGCTGCTGAGCAAGTGATATTTGATAAGACTAAAAACTATTCTTTTATCCCTTGTCAGCCAAGCTTGGTGGGAGATGCGATTGATCAAATTGTTAATTTGGCAATTAAGCGTGGTTTTAAAAAGGATGATGTTCAAGTACTTGGAGCTATGTATAATGGTCAGGGCGGAATTACGCACTTAAATGATATTTTGCAAGATGTCATGAATCCAATGTCTTCAAAAACTAAAGTAATTGAAGCTCATAATGAGAGTTTTAGAATTGGAGATCGAATTTTACAATTACAAAATAATCCAGAAAAAGATATCTATAATGGTCAAATTGGTAAAATCATCGGTTTAAATCCTGATGATAAGGCAAAAATTCTGATTGCCGATTTTGATGGAAGAGAAATTGAATTTGGAGTTAAAGATCTAAACGATATTACACGTGCATATGCGATTACTATTCATAAATCACAAGGTTCTGAATTTCCACTAGTTATTTTGAACCTGACTATGCAAAATTATATGATGTTGAGACGTAATTTGCTTTATACAGCCATTACTCGTGCTGAAAAAAATCTTGTAATGGTAGGCGAGAAAAAAGCGTATATTATGGCTTTGCGTACACCAGGAAATGATCGAAAAACAGACTTAGCTTTCAAAATTAGGCATGAATTAGGTTTAAAAGAGGTTAAAACTGAAGTTAAAAATGACGAAAGTACTTCACAACAAGTACTAGGGAATAATTCTGATAGACAAGTAAAGGCTGAAGAATCTAAGGATTATATTTTAACGCCGAATCTAATTTATTCTGGAAAAATTGATCCGATGATTGGTATGGAAGACATAAAATTAAAATCTAGAAATTAATAAGTGTCTGGGAAAAAGTCTATTTTAATTAATTTTATACTTTTACTCAAAAAAAATCCTATTAAATCAAGGTTTATTAATACCAAGATTTAGTAGGATTTCTTAATTTCTGAGTTTTTTCCCAGACACTTATTATTTGCTTTATTGTAAAAGATTAAAGTTATCGACTTTGAATTTTAAATAAAATTTTCTTTTATTTAATTCTTCTCCATCAAGTTGACCGTATTCAGGTTTTTGAGTTTTCACATCGATTTCAGAGGATTCAAAGTAGTGAAATTGTTTTACTCTGCATATGCGATCCATTAATTAAGAGTTTTAGAAAATAAGTAAAAAAATTTAATTAAATTAGGCTTTTCAACAATGGCGATATCTAAATGATGATTATGGATATCGGCAATTGGTAAAATTGGAATGCCATCACCAAAGTAGGGATGGTTAGTTGCAATTGGTACTAGTTGACCGAGATAGGTTGAAATTTGAACATTATAAGGTATCTTTTTCTCTTGTAGAGTAGATTCTAACTCTTTTAAAGCTCCTTCACCTTTATTGCTCCCTGATTTTAAATTAACAAGTAGATAAACTTTTTTCATCATTTATTTAGCCTAACTTGTATAAAAATAAGCCCCGAAGGGCTTATTTTATTTCTTTTCAATTAGCATTGGCAGGATCATTGGTCTTCGTTCAGTCTTTGAATATAAGAAATCTTGAAGATTTTCAATGATTGCCTTTCTGATTTCATTTTCTTTTGGTTGTGGATCTTTTGCCATTTCTGTCTTAAGAATATGGTAAACGTGTTTTTGAGCTTGGCTAATCAGCTCTGTTGACTCACGCATATAAACGAATCCACGACTCAAAATATCTGGTCCTGCAAGAACGCGTTGGTGTTTGTAGTCTACAGTCGCTACAACTACAACTAAACCTTCTTCAGCCAAGATCTGACGATCGCGAACAACGATATTACCAACATCGTCGCTACCAGAAGTGTCAACAAAGACATCTGGTATATTAATGTGACCAGCAATTCTTGATGAGTCTTTAGTTAAAGCAAGTACGTCACCATTTTTTAGAACAAAAGTATGATCTTTAGGCATCCCAGTAGATTGGGCTGTTTCTGTATGAACAACTTGCATACGATATTCACCGTGAACTGGAATAAAATATTCTGGTTTAGTTAATTCAATCATCATCTTTTGTTCTTCTTGTCCAGCATGTCCAGAAGTGTGAACATTATGAATTTTACCATGAACAACATTAGCGCCTGCCTCGGTTAATTTGTTAATTAAATGGTTAACGCTAGTAGTATTTCCTGGAATTGGATTAGATGAAAAGATGACTGTATCTCCTGGTTGTAAGGAAATTTGACGGTGAGTACCATCTGCAATTCTTGACAGAGCAGCAAGTGGTTCACCTTGAGAACCAGTACATAAGATCATTGCCTTTTCAGGTGGAGTATGGTTAATTTCGTTAGCATCTACTAAAGTTCCTTCAGGAATATCTAGATAGCCAAGATCAATACCATTTTGAACACCATTTTCCATTGAACGACCAAAAATTGCTACTTTTCTACCGGTATCAACAGCAGCCTTAATGGCAGTTGATACACGGTAAAGGTTAGAAGCAAATGTAGCAAAAATAATTCTACCTTTGATTCCAGTAATGATGTCGTGCAATGAATGAGCAACAAATCTTTCTGATTTTGTAAACGTAGGAACTTCTGCATTAGTCGAATCAGATAAGAGGGCTAAGACACCTTCTTTTCCTAGTTTAGCCATTTCCTGAAAGTCAGGAGCTGGTTGATTCATAACTGGAGTTAAGTCAAACTTGAAGTCTCCAGTGAAAAGAACAGCCCCTTCAGGAGTGTGAACTGCAATTCCTAAGGTATCCGGAATTGAGTGAGTTGTCCTAAAGAAAGTAACTGATAATTTATCGAACTTTAAAACAGTATCTTCGTGTTCTTCATGAAGTTCACTAGAATTTAAAATACCGTGTTCATCAAGCTTTCCACGAATTAAAGCTAAAGCAAATGGAGTAGCATAGACTGGAATTTCAGGAATCTTCTTTAAAAGATAAGGAATTCCTCCAATATGGTCTTCGTGTCCGTGAGTGACTACTAATGCTTTAATTTTTTTTCTGTTCTTAACTAAATAAGAATAGTCTGAGATAACATAGTTAATTCCCATCATATCGTCTTCTGGGAATTTGATACCGCAGTCCATGATGATAATTTCATCTTGGTACTCAACGCAGTACATATTACGGCCGATTTCGCCTAGACCCCCTATAGCGTAAACGCCGACTTCGTTATTCTTTAATTTCAAGGTCGTTAGTTATCCTTAGAATCAAAAGTTGTCAGTTTGAAATCTGGGCTTTGCTTTTCGTAAGCAAGGGAGTTTCCAGTTAATTCTTGGATGAGTTCAATGTTGTAGGGGGTGTTATCCTCAACCATAGTTCTTGCTGCAACTACATTATCTGCTTCTAAAAAAAGAGTCTTAGTAGTTTCTCTTCTTGGATTAACGATCTGGTCTTTTTGGTATAAAACTTTGTAGATCATTTCTTATAATCTCCTTATATTTAAAACGTTCAAAAAAACTTCTACATGAAATCATGCAGAAATTCATAGCTACTAAAATTTTATCATAAACTTGCTTTGAAGTATACCAATTACCTCATATATAGGTACATAAAAAGACGATAGAACTATCTTAGATCTATCGCCTAATATAAAAAATAAAGATTTCTTTTAGGAAATCACAATAGTATCTTCTGCTAAACTAAAAGGATTTTCTTTGTTAATGCGGTCGTAGAATAAGTGACCATTTAAGTGGTCAATTTCGTGAGAAGCAACAATTGCTGGGTAGTCCTTTAAACGAATTGTTTTTTCTTCTCCATCTACTGTGTAGTAGCGAATCTTTAATTTATCAGGACGAGGAACATAACCTTCAATATCCTTATCTACACTAAGACAACCTTCACCTTCAGCAAGGCAAGCTTTTCTAACTGATTCAGAAAGAATTTTTGGATTAACAAAAACTTCTTTAAAGATGATCTCACCTTTGTCATTTGGAACTAAAAGAGCGGCCATTTGAATACTTTTACCTACTTGAGGTGCAGCTAAACCAACACCGGCTCTTAATTGATGCTTTTCAGCAATCTTAGGATCTTGAGAATCGATTAAGTATTGCATCATTTCATCTGCTAATTTTTTATATTCATCAGATAATGGAAAAGTTAATGGCTTAGCAACTTGTCTTAAAACAGGATTGCCATCACGTGTAATATCATGCATTAAAATCAAAATTAAAATCTCCTTATTTCTTTATTTGCTATAAATATGATAACAATTGAAAGAAAAGACGGCAATGATCGAAGTTTTTGGTATAATATTTTTGTTAAAAAATAAACAGTTCACAGCTTGTACTTTCGTTGACGATATTATATTTTTAGAGTAGAATTGTAAAACGAAACTATAGAGATATAAAGCTTCAATAACTGCATTATTATTTTGCGTAAGAGAGCTGTGACTGGAGTCACAGTTTTTTTATGAAGTTCGGGGAGGAATTTCTTTTGCAAAGAAGAGACGATATTAGAAATATTGCCATTATCGCACACGTTGACCACGGTAAGACTACTTTGGTTAACCAATTGTTAAAACAATCAGATACATTACCAGAACACATGAATCTAGAAGACCGTGCAATGGACTCTAATGCTATCGAACGTGAACGTGGTATCACTATTTTATCTAAGAACACTGCTGTTAAGTATGGTGATACTACAATTAATATCTTGGATACGCCAGGACACGCCGACTTTGGTGGTGAGGTAGAACGTATCATGCACATGGTTGATGGATGTTTATTGCTTGTTGATGCTTACGAAGGTACTATGCCACAAACTCGTTTTGTGCTTAAGAAGGCTTTAGAAGCTGGTGTTAAGCCAATCGTAGTTATTAACAAGATTGACCGTCCAGGTGCTCGTCCAAAGGAAGTATTGGATGAAGTTCTTGAATTATTCATTGAATTAGGTGCTAGCGATGAACAACTTGATTTCCCAGTTGTTTACGCATCTGCTTTGAATGGTACTTCTTCATATGAATCAGACCCAGCTAAGCAAGAAGAAACAATGGATCCTATTTTTGATACTATTGTTAAGAACATTCCTGCTCCAGTGGATAATTCTGACGAACCATTACAATTCCAAATCACTATGCTTGATTGGGATGACTATGTAGGTCGTATTGGTGTAGGTCGTATTTACCGTGGAAAAGTTAAAGTTGGTGATAACATCACTGTTATGAAGCGTGATGGCTCAACTCAAAACTTCCGTGTTACTAAGTTATTTGGTTACTTTGGTTTGAAGCGTAATGAAATTCAAGAAGCAAAGGCTGGCGATATCATTGCTATTTCTGGTATTAATGATATTTACGTTGGTGAAACTATTGCTTCTGCTGATAAACCTGAGGCTTTACCACTTCTTAAGATTGATCCACCAACTCTTCAAATGGACTTCGTTGCAAACGATTCACCATTTGCTGGCCGTGAAGGTGATCAAGTTACACCTAAGAAACTTGAAGATCGTTTGATTCGTCAAACTCGTACTGATGTTTCTTTAAAGGTTGAACCAACTGATCAATTAAATGCTTGGACTGTTTCTGGTCGTGGTGAATTACACTTATCAATTTTGGTTGAAGAACTTCGTCGTGAAGGATTCGAATTACAACTTTCACGTCCTAAGGTTATCTACCGTGAAATTGATGGTCAAATGTGTGAACCATTTGAAGCAGTTCAAGTTGATACTCCAGATGCTTACGTAGGTTCAGTTATCGATTCACTTTCACAAAGAAAAGGTGAAATGAAGAACATGGAATCTACTGGTAATGGTCAAACTAGACTTGAATTCTTAGTACCATCACGTGGTTTGATTGGTTACAACAATGAATTTATGTCTCAAACTGCTGGTTACGGAATTATGAACCATACTTTTGACTCATACAAGCCTGTAGTTAAGAATTGGGAACCAGGTCGTCGTAATGGTGCTTTAGTTTCAATTAACCAAGGCCAATCAACTACTTACTCACTTCAATCAGTTGAACAACGTGGTGAATTATTCATCGGTGCTGGTGTTGAAGTTTACGAAGGTATGATTGTTGGTCAATCATCACGTGAACGTGATATTGCTGTTAACGTAACTAAGGGTAAGAACTTAACTAACACTCGTGCAGCTGGTAAAGATCACTCAGCTTCTATTAAAACTCCTAAGACTATGACTTTGGAAGAAGCTATCGAATTCTTGAACGATGATGAATACTGTGAAGTAACTCCAGAAAGTATTCGTTTACGTAAGAAGATTTTGAACACTAACGAAAGAAAAAAGGCAGATAAGAAGCGTAACAAATAGTTAGATTCTTATTTAATTTTAAAAGTGGCTCAATTATTGAGCTACTTTTTTTGTTGGACAAAGGTAGTGATATAATAAGAAAGATTATTTAACTAAAGGGGCAGATATATCGTGCGACAGAAATTAAGATACTTAGACTATAGCATCTTGATCCCATATTTAGTTTTGTCAACTATTGGGATTATTATGGTCTATTCAGCAAGCTCGGATATTTTATTGGTGAATGGATTTTCACCGAGTGTATACATGAAAAGACAAATTATATATTTTCTTGCAGCATTTTTATTTTTTGGAATTCCATGTTTTGCATTAAAATTAAAGGTATTTAAAAATCGAAAATTTGTCTTATCTTACTTAGGTATTTCAGGTTTGATGTTGCTATTTTTAATTTTTCTTAAAATAGTTAGCCATGGAAAAGCTGCTGTTAATGGGGCAGTTGGATGGATTAATTTAGGGTTTATTAATATTCAGCCTGTTGAGGTAGCTAAATTATCTTTAGTTCTTTATTTGGCATTTGTTTTATCAAGAAGAGATGGAAAATTTGTTCCTGGACAAATTTGGCATAATTTATTTGGCCCAACTGTCATTTCTTTTATCATGATTGTAATGGTTATTTTAGAACCAGACTTTGGTGGGTCAGCTATTCTTTTCATGATTGTCTTTGTAATGTATAGCGTTTCAGGTATTCCAACTAAATTAGCAGTTTATTGGTTAATTGGATTATTTGCTGGAATTGTGTTATTAATGTTGTTTTTGCTAGTTTGGACTCCAGGCTTTATTAAAGATTCATATCAATTCCAGCGTTTACTTGCTTTTGTTCATCCCTTTAAGCTAGAAAAAACTGGCGGTGCACAGTTAGTAAACTCATATTATGCAATTCATAATGGGGGCTTATTTGGTGTCGGTCTAGGAAATAGTATGCAAAAAAGAGGCTACTTGCCAGAACCGTACACTGACTTTATTTTGTCAATCACTGCAGAAGAACTTGGTGTAATTGGTGCAATTGTGGTTATTACACTTCTTTTCTTTTTGATGTGGCGCATTATGGAAGTGGGAATTCATGCCGAATCTCAATTTAATGCCTTAGTTTGTTTTGGTGTAGTAACGATGATCTTTACTGAAACACTCTTTAATGTAGGAGCAGTTTTAGGATTATTGCCAATTACTGGGGTAACGCTACCGTTTATTTCTTATGGTGGGTCTTCTATGATTGTTCTGACTGCCGCTTTAGGACTAGTTTTGAATATTTCAGCCGCCGAGAAGAAAGCCTTAGTAGAAAGTAGGAGTGTACTTTGAGTCTAGTGTTTAAAGATGGGTCAAGCAAAAAGATGACTGGACGCACGCAGATAATTGTCTGGCTTTATCAAATTAGTGATCAATATAAGTTACGTAGATTTGGTAATATTATTTATTTTTCACGTAAAAACAAGTATGTAATTCTATATGTAAGTTCCGAATATGCATCTAAGGTAATTACTGAACTAAAAAGCAAGAATTATGTGCAGGCTGTAGAAACATCTAAAACAGATGAACTTGATTTCTCAGCTGAACACGAAGAAGAAATGATGCGTGAACTAAAAGAAGAAGCAGAAAAATTACGAGAAGAAAACGAGGATTTACGGGTTTGAGAATTATTGCAGGAAAATATGCTAAACGTAATTTACATACATTGAAAAGCAATGCTACAAGACCAACAAGCGATAAAGTAAAAGGCTCTTTATTTAATTCTTTAGGACAGTTTTTTGATGGTGGCCAAGTACTGGATCTTTATGCAGGCAGTGGTGCTTTGGGAATTGAAGCAGTTTCTCGTGGCTACGATAACGCGGTTTTAGTAGACATTAGTGGACAGGCTTGCCAAATTATTAAGAAAAATGTTGAGCTAACCAAAGAGGCAGATCGTTTCAAAGTTCTAAAGTGCAGTGATAACCGTGCAATTAAGATTTTGCATGATGAAGGCAAAAAGTTTGATTTAATTTTTCTTGATCCACCTTATGCAAAACAAAAAATTGTTAAGATTATGACTAAGTTATTAAGTAATGATTTGCTTAGAGAAAATGCACTTATTGTTGCTGAAACAGATGAACATGATGAATTACTAGAAGTTGATGGTTTTTCAATCATTAAAGATCATCAATTAGGGAGAACGAAGGTAAAGGTGTACAAGAGGAAGTAAAATGACGAAGGCGATTTTTCCTGGAAGTTTTGATCCGATAACTAATGGACATGTAGAAGTTATTGAAGCTGCTGCTAAGATGTTTGAAAAGTTGTATGTGGTAATTATGACTAATACTAGTAAGAATTATCTTTTCAATGAAAAAGAGCGGTTAGATTTAGCCAAGAAAGTTTTTAAAAATGATAATAATGTTGAAGTAATTGCTCGTCCAGCGGAATTAACTGTTGAAGTTGCACATGAGCTAAATGCAGAAGCAATTGTACGCGGGTTGCGAAATACAGTTGATTTTAATTATGAAAGAGATATTGCGGGAATTAATAAAACTTTAGATCCAGATTTGAATACAGTTTTATTGTTTACGCGTCCAGAAGATAGTTTCATTTCCTCAAGTATGATTAAAGAAACAGTATTTTTCGGTGGAGATGTTTCTAAGCTGGTGCCAAAGCCAGTGGCAGCTGCTTTAGAAGAAAAATTGAGGAATAGAAATGAAGAAAAATAAAAAGATAAAGTTTTGGCTGCTAGGAATAGCAGCATTTTTAATAGCTATTGTTTTTTGTTTATGGCCAACGCAGTACTATATTGAGTCTCCTGGAGAGGCTTTTCAAATAAGTAAATATGTCAAAAGTGATAGAAAGGCTAATCCCAACTTCTATTTAGTAACGGTTAGTGAACGACCAGCAGTGATGATTGATTATTTGACTAGTTTTTTCAGGTCAGCAGATACCCGTTATTCAAGAAATGAATTGATGGGGACTTCAACTAGCGCTGAATATAACAAAATGCAGCAATACTATATGGAAACTAGTCAAAATAATGCTATTTACTACGCTGCTAAAAAGGCTAATGTACCACACCGACAAGAATTTTTAGGCGTTTATGTGATGGAAATAATGAAGAATTCAACTTTTAATAATAAATTGAAAGTTGGAGACATTTTAGTTAGTGTAAACGATAAAAAATTCGCTTCTAGTCAAGAGTTAATTAAATACGTTTCAACGCTAAAAAGGAAAAACGTCAAAATAGAAGTTATCCGAGGAAATAAGCATTTGAGTTTTTCTGGAAAAACAGTTAAATTGGCCGGAACAGATCGCTATGGGATTGGTATTCAATTAGTGGATCGTACGCGCGTAGTTACAAAACCAGAAGTTAAGATTAATTCTGGAGATATTGGCGGACCGTCTGCAGGGCTAATGTTTACTCTTGAATGCTATCAATTATTTACGAGAAAAAATCTTAGTCCTAATCAAAAGATTGCTGGGACTGGAACAATTGATAGTAATGGTAAAGTAGGTATGATTGGTGGAGTTGATAAAAAAGTAATTGCTGCTAGTCGGCAAGGAATGAAAGTGTTTTTTGCGCCAACTGATCGTCCATCAGGAGTTAAAAAGGGTGAGACAAATTATGCAGAAGCAGTCAGGACTGCCAAAAAAATTCACACTAGAATGAAGATTGTTCCTGTAGCTCGATTTGAAGATGCACTAAATTATTTAGAAAAAATAAATTAAAAGCAGCAAAAAATGCTGCTTTTTTTCGTAATAAATAATGAGGTGATAAAAGTGGATTTTGAAAAACTTAAAGAATTCATAATTGAAAAAAATTTTATGTAGTTGGAATTATTATTTTACTTTTTGTTGGAGGATATATCATGCAGAAAAATAATCAGCCTGTAGTGAATAACCAACAAGTTTTAAGTGAAAATAAAACGCAATCTACCTCTTTTCCTAAAAGTGATAGTAAGAGCATGCAGTCGAGTACAGGTTTCAAAGACTCATCTAAGCAGGATACAGTGACGGTTGATATTACAGGGGCAGTTACGCATAGTGGTGTGTATACCTTAAAAAATGGTGCACGCCTGAATGATTTGTTAAAACTATGTGGTGGATTGACTGATAAAGCAGAAACGCGTGCAATTAATCGAGCAGCACTGTTGAAAGATCAAGATCAAATTTATGTTCCTCATATTGGAGAAAAAATAGAAGATATTCCTGCTACCAAGTCTGCACCTAGTAGTTCTTCTGATTCATCTAGTTCAAATTCGACTTCAAGCTCAAATACAGAACAGGTTCATCTGAATTCGGCAACCGTTCAAGACTTACAAAAGTTAAATGGCGTTGGTCAGAAAAAGGCAGAACAAATTATTGAGTATCGTGATCAAAATGGTGGTTTCAAACAAATTGAAGATCTGACCAAAGTAACAGGAATTGGTGAAAAGACTTTTGAAAAACTCAAAGATCAATTGGCGCTCTAGCTTTTATGCACCTGGTTTTTATTTGTTACTTAGTTTGGGATGCATTTCAGTTACATTTATAATTTTACAAACGACCACATTTTCTCAAGTAATCGTTGGAATAATATTTTTAAGTTTTTTCTTTCTATTGTTAATCTATAAGTTTTCTAAATATAGACCATTAATATTTGTATTTTTGGGACTAGTGGGAATTGTAAGTTTTGTTCATCAAAAACCTAAAGAATTAAATTTAGAAGGTCCAATTCAAATTTATAGTGATCAAATTCAAATTAAAGATAATTTCTTTTATGGTGAAGGTAAGTTAGGTAAAAATAAGGTTTTAATTAGTGGAAGCATAGATAATTCTTTTGAAAAGAAACTGAACAAGTACCATACTTGCTACTTGGTGGACTATCGGGCAAAGGTAGAGCAAATTATGCCTGCAACTAATCCAGGTGAATTTGACTATCAAAAATATTATCGGAGCAAAAAAATAAGAGAAAGAGTAAAACTTGAAAACCATCAAATTTATCCTAAAAAAATAACTATTTTTGATTACATTCATGTTTTGCGAAAAAATTTAATGAATTATTTTGAAAAGATGCCATCTTTAACGAAATTTTTTGCTAGTGAAATGGTTTTAGCACAAAATCCGAGTCCTGATAATAAGGTTTTACTAAACAGTTATCGAGACTTAGGAATTATTCATTTGCTAAGTATTTCTGGATTACATGTAAGTCTTTATATTTTAGGGATTATGTGGCTTGGGACGATCTTAAAGCGAACTGAAGAAGAGGTAACAATCTTTTGTATTGCATTTTTAACTATTGAAATTTTATTGGCCAACTTTCAAGCGGGTTTTGTACGTGCTAGCTTAAGTTATTTTTGGAGTATTTTCTTTAAAAGAAAAAAGATGATGGTTAGTAGCGGAGATAAGTTAGGAATTGTTGTATTAACACATCTGCTCTTTAACCCTTTATTATTTCTAAACAGTGGGGCTATTTTAAGTTATTTGTTAGTATTTGGGTTAGAAATTACGCAGAATTTTAAAAATATTAAACAAAACTTAGCTCTTAATTTATTAATCACACCAATTTTGCTACATAGTTTTTATAGAATTAATATTTTAACAATTATCTATAACTTTTTAATTGTGCCCATTTTTAACTTTGTTTTATTGCCCTTGACCTTTATTGTGATTTTTTTATTTTGGCTTTTACCAGCAGTTAGTAAGGTAAGTGAACCAATTTTTAAAGTAGTAGCCGATATAACGAGTTTTATTGCTGACAAACAATTAGGCTTAGTGACTTTTGGTCAAATAAATTGGTTTCAGACGATATTTTTGCTAGTGATAACTATAACTTTAATTATTTTGCCAAAAATTAAAATTAAGAAGTTAAAGTTGAGGTTTTTCTTAGTTGGGACCTATGTTAGTCTTTTTTGCTTAATTCATTTTCCGTTTAAAGGACAAGTCTCTTTTATTGATGTGGGGCAAGGAGATAGTATTTTAATTACTACACCTTTCAATAGAAAGACGTATTTAATTGATACGGGCGGAAAACTAAATTTTGGCAAAAGAAAAAGTCAACCACAGTTAAACAGAATTACTATTCCATATTTATATTCGCAAGGAATTAATCATTTAGATGGAGTTTTTCTAAGCCATCAGGATGCAGACCATATTGGTGATTTAAAAGCATTGCTGGATCAAATTCCAGTAGATAAGCTATATTTTGCAAAGGGATTAACTGAAAACCAATCTTTTATGAAGAGGATTAATAACCATGTAAATGATGTTCAACTAGTACCGTTGCTTGCAGGTGATGAGGTTAAAACAAAGAATATAAATTTTGAAGTGGTTTATCCTTTTGAGCCAGGGCTAGGTAAAAATGAAGATTCATTGTCTTTGACTTTTAAATTAGCTAATAAGCGCTGGCTTTTCACTGGAGATTTGGGAAGGGATGGAGAAAAAGAAATTCTTAGTCACTATAATCTTCATGTAGACTATTTTAAGTTAGGACATCATGGTAGTAAGACATCGAGTGATCCAGAGTTTTTAAAACAATTGGATCCGCATCTTGTTTTTATATCTTCTGGAAGAAATAATCGTTTTGGTCATCCCCATCAAGAAACCTTAAAAACCTTGAAAGACTTAAGCATTCCATACTTAAATACACAAGATAGTGGTACAATTACTTGGACTTATTCACCATTTCAAGGTGAAGCAATTACGACTTTTTATAAAGGAAATGTGAAATGACATTAATATCTCTTTTTAAACAAACTAATCCTAAAAATGCCAACCTACTGATTCAAGGACCAGATTCTTTCTTTAATGATTATTTAGTCCGTGATTATCTTAATCAAAAAAAATTTGCTGACTTTGATCAAGTAATTGTCGACTGTCTTGAAGATGGTCTTGATGAATTAATGGCTACTTTGACAGAATCGTCGCTTTTTACAGCTCAAAAAATTGTTGTAGTCAAAAATCCTTTCTTTTTAATGTCTAAAGTTCCACAAAAATTTAAAAAGCAAATTGAAAAATTAACAAAAATAATTGAGCATTTGGGTGATTTAGAAGATATTGTGGTCTTTGTAGCTAACTATGAAAAAATTGATCGTCGAAAAAAGATCAGTAAATTTTTGCTTGAACATGTCAATGTAGTTGAAACTTCGCTCAAACCTTATGAAGTGAGTGGGGTAATTAAAGCAATTAGTAAAGAAGAGGGCTATCAAATTACAAATGTGGCTCTTCAAGTTTTGATGCAGAGAAGTGATCAAGTTCTTGATGTTTCTTTGAGTAATTACTTAAAGCTTAAAAATATAGTTGGTGAAGATAAGAAAATTACTGAAAGCCTGATTAATGAAAATATTGATCGATCTTTATCAGAAAATATCTTTGAAATCTTAACAGCTGCTTTTAATAAAAATTATCAAGAAGCAACTCAACGTTTAGAGGATCATTTAAGAGAAGGAGCAAGTGCTATTCAGCTTCTGGCGATTTTTGAATCACAAATAGAGTTTTTAACTTGTGTCAAAGTATTGCAAAATAGACGCTGGAGTAAAGATCAAATTACCAAAGAGCTAAAAGTAAATCCATATCGAGTTAAATTAGCACTCGAAAATAAAGTTTCACTTGCTAAATTAACGACTTTGCTAAAACAAGCAATCGAGCTGGATTATGGCTACAAGAATGGAACTTACCGCGGAGATGAATTCTTAAAACTTTTCTTATTAAAAATTTAGACGACAAAAAAGCCCGGAGAAAAATCTCCGAGCTTTTATTTTGCCTAATATCAGGTGTCAAGTAAATAATTACTTGTTAG
>CANRQR010000028.1 GCA_947641735.1 uncultured Lactobacillus sp. | reverse complement strand
TCAAAAGCGACTTTATTAATATACCTGATTTATTCTTTTTTGGCAAGTACTTTTTTGAACTTTTTTAAATTAAAATTCCATCACAATGATCAATCTCATGTTGAATCACTTCTGCCGTAAAATCCGTGAATTCTTGGATTCTTTTATTAAAGCTTGTATCCTCATATTCAACGCTGATTGTCTTATAGCGTTTAACTGGGCGAACTCCTGTCAATGATAAACATCCTTCTTCAGTAATATAACTTTCTTTTTTAGCTAGAATTTTAGGATTCAACATTAACATCGGAAAAGGACCTACAAAGAAAGCAATAATCCTTTTGTTTTCACCAATCATATTTGCTGCTAATCCAGCAGCAATATTTTTATTTTCTATAAGAGTATCTTTTAGATCTTCAGCAATTTTCAAATCTGCTTGCGATGCTCTTTGCGATTTAGCTTTTAAAATCATTACATCATGAATAATTGCTTTAGTAGTCATAAATATTCCTTTCTTACCATTGTTAACAAAAATTAATAAATTTGAATGCTTTAATTAACGAAAAAGTTTTATAATACAATTTAAAATACTTTTTTGAGGGGAGTACTCTAATTGAAAAGAAAATTACTAGCAGCTACTGCTGCGATAACACTGGGACTTTCATCTTTCACACTGACTGCTCCAGTTAAGCCAGCATATGCTGCAACTACAGAACAAAAGACCCAAATGCGCAATTTCGTAAGAAGTACACTTGGAAAACATAATGTACGTGGATCTGTAGTAGTAATAAAAGATGGGGAACCACAACAAATTAGTTATGGTTGGGGCTGGTATGGAAAGAAACTTGGAAATGGTAATTCTAAAGTTGTATATCCAACTTGTTCTCTCCAAAAAGTTATTACTGCTGCAATGATTATTCAATTAATTAACGAAACTAATCACACTAATCAGCAATTTTCTCAATATACAAAAATTTCTCGCTGGTATCCTAATTTAAAAAATGCTGATCAAATTTCAGTTGGAAATCTATTAACCCATACCTCTGGTATTACGGCTACTGATACTGAAATCGATCGTGGGTATAATTATTCTGAAGATAACTCCATTAACTGGATCGTAGACCATATTAACTCTCGCGGAGAAGGTCAACCTGGAACTTATTTCTACAATAATACCAATTATATCCTATTAGCTGGAATTATTGCCAAGGTAACTAACCAATCTTACGAATCTAACTTCCAAAACCGAATTGTTAACAAGTTAGGTTTGCAACATACTTATCTTTATCAAAATATCCCAAGAGATAAGACCGATGCCATTTCTTATACTTATAGCAATGGTAAAAATTACCAAGACGCTGAATATGTAAAACGCTCTTTAGCTTCCCAACTTCCTGGAGCAGCTAATATGTTTTCTACTCCGATGGATTACTATAAAATTTTAATCGGTTTAAGCAATGGTCAGATTTTAGATCGTTCTGATTTTAACTATTTAACTCATTTGAAGAGTAAAGTAACTGAATATTCCGGCGGCGTTTACTTAAAAAATAACGACACATTAATGTCATCTTATGGAAACTTAGCTGGAACTCACTTTGGTAATTGGTTCCAAGTTACAACTGATATGAAAAATGGTTTAATTATGTTCTTAAACCAAACCGACAATAATGAAAATAATCAAAAAGATGTTGGTTATGAAATTTTGAATTATATTAAACCCAATACTTTCACGCAAAGATAAAAAAGCGCCATGAGGCGCTTTTTTATTTAAATAATAAATCATACATCTCAGCAGTTAATGGAGTTTTTAAAAGTAAGTTCATCCCTACCGCTGATCTTTTCTTTGGCCCAATCTGCTCCTCTTTAACACTTGTACGATCTATTATGGCCTCCCCTAAATAAAAGAAATCTTTTCCTTCGGCATCGCTTCTTTTTACAAAAATATGTAATTTCATATCTTTTTGCAAAAGTCGCTTTACCTCTGCAGAATCTAAATGGCGCGGAGTACGAGTATACCATTTAAGGGTGGTGCCGTTCTGTAATTCATTATCGTACACATCACTACGTTTATCTTCTTGACTCTTTTTATATGTAATAAAAATTGGAGTTTCATCTTCTCCAACTCGATACCCGTACATTGGAGCACTCACATCTAACGGCCAATTTAATAAACGACACACATCTTCTCGATCGTATTTTTGATAAAGAGTAAATTGCATATTCCAATTATATTTTTTGGCTAAAAGCAAACCTGTTTTAATCACATCTAAGAATAGTTGTTTGAACTGATCATTCTTAGCTAAGCTTTCCTGCAAATGTTCTGATAAATGATAGCCGAATAGATCCTTTTCTACTAAGGGAAAATTACCATATTGTTCCTTTTTCGTGGTTTTGCCAGCTTTCACTTCAAAAAAGGCCAAATTCAAAAATCCTTCTACTGAGGACAGCACTTTAGAATCAACGTAGATATTATTTTTGTGTAAAAATTGGATATACTCTTCCTCCCCTACAGCCGAATCTATCAATAAAGAAAGCAAAATTAATTCATGAGGCCGTTTACCATTTAAAAGTTCTTTAGTCATAAAAGTCAAAACTTGATTTTCATACAGAGATAAAGAAATATCTTCATGATTTTTTTGTAAAAAGACACCATAGTTACCTAGCAATTTATTTTTAGCAAATACTTCTGGCGAAACAGTATGATATTTATAAAAATCTTCCAAATAAGGGATGCGGCCAATTTTCTGTTTCAAATCTTTATAAGATTGCTTGAGCTGCATTAAACCATCTAATTTTACTTTATCTAAAGATTGTAAAATCTTATCAGATGCAATTTGAGTAAAGTTAATCGTTGAAAGATCAATTAATTGCGGAAGGAGTGTTTCTTGTTTAAGCTGATCTTTATCAAGGCTATCATCTGAATTAAGAGCAATTGGAATTAGATAGTTATTTTTGTAATTTCCAATAAAGTCAATCACAGTTACATAATCTTTACCAGGGTATTTACGCAAACCTCGGCCAAGTTGTTGAATAAAGACAATGCTAGATTGAGTATTTCTGAGCATCACAATTTGATTTAGAGATGGTATATCTACTCCTTCATTAAAGAGATCTACCGTTATTATGTATTCAATCTTGCCATCTTCCAAATCTGAAATAGCCTGAGTTCGAATTTCTTCCTTATCTTCATTGGTTAAACTAACAGCAGGATGGCCTTTTTGATTAAATTCTGCCGCAATTTCTCTAGCTTCTTCTTGACGACTACAAAAAACTAACCCACGAGGCTTAGTTCCACAATAACCGTAATAATCTAATTCTTTTAAAATATAATCTACTCTTTTTTCAGCGGTAAGATAGCGTAAGCTGCTTGTTTCATCAATCAAACCCTCTTCAGTTTCATAATCTTCTACACCCACATAATGAAAAGGCGTCAGCATTTTCTCTTCAAGGGCATCCCGCAAGCGAATTTCATAAGCCAAATTATAATCAAAAATCTGATAAACATCTTGTGCATCCATCCGTTCAGGAGTTGCTGTCATCCCTAAGAAAAATTTAGGTTCAAAGTAGTTCATAATTTTTCGATAACTTTTTGCTGCAACTCGGTGAGCTTCATCAATCAAAATATAATCAAATTCTTCTTTATTTAGCTCCTTAAGAATATGATCTTGACTCAAAGTTTGGATCGTCGCAAAAATATACTTTTTATTTAAATCATGATGATTTCCCGATAAAATTCCATAGTCCGAGTCTGCTCCACCAATTACTTTCTTAAAACTGGCTAATGCTTTTTTAGTAATTTGTTGGCGATGAACCACATATAAAAATCTGCGCGGTTTAAAATTCTTAACTGCAAAAGCTCCGAGATAGGTTTTCCCAGTCCCCGTGGCAGAAACTACAAGCGCTCTTTTTTCTTTTTCCGCAACTAAATTGTTCAATTCTTTCAGGGCAGCTTTTTGCATTTTATTAGGAGTAATCTTTTTAGGGCGAGATAAAGACCTATTCTTAGGCTTTATCCAATTTTGTCGATATTCTTTTAACCAATTATTAGTAAAAAGAAAACTCTCCTCTTTCAATTTGGCAATTTTTGTCCTTACTTGATCAAACAAGACACCATTCTCACTGGGGGTAACCTTAAGCATCAATTCATCATTTTGCAAAAGAGCCGACCGAGTAAAATTAGCACTTCCGACTAAGATACTTTCATAATTAGAATATTTAAAGTAATAGCCCTTTGCATGAAAAGGACCGTCTTTAATTTTCACCTTTAAATTAGGAATTTTATTCAACTCTTCAAAAACTTTCGGGGAATTAAAGCCTAAATACGTCCCTGTAATAATTTCTCCAGAGATATTTTTCTTAGCCAAATCTGCCATGACCGCTTTAAATGGAACAAGCATGTTTTCACTGATAAAAGCAACTGTCCACACAAAGGATTCACAAGCTAACAATTCTCTTCTTAAATTAAGCCATAACTTATTATTTTGATCATTTTCCAATAATTGAGGATTTAAGAATTCATGTCCTCGGTATTTTTGATCATAAAGGCCATTTAAAATTGCATTTTTTAGAGTTTCACTCATTATTATCACCTCACAAAAAATAGAAGCCCAAATTTTGAGCTTCTATTTTACCATTACCAACGCCATTTTCCTTTGTAGCAGTATAAAATTAATGGAATAATTGAAACGATTGCACACATTCCAATCAGTAAAAAGACATAAGCATGCTTTAGATTACTTGGTGTTTCCGCAGCTGGAATAAATGTAACAAAGAATGCCACTACTGTAATTACCATTGCCACTAGAGCAATAATAATACTTAAAACCTTACTCTTAGTCATGTAGTACGTACGATGAAGATTTTCATGCTTAGCTTTTAATACAATGTAAGCTGTCAACATGATCATGTAAACCATCAAATATTGGGCTGTAGTTGCCGCCAGTGACACGTTAAAAGCAAAGTCCGCATTTGCACCACTAGTAAAAGTAATCAATACTGCCGAAACAGTCACAATTAAGGATTGAGCCACCATTAAACGAAGCGGAACACCGCGATCTGTTGCTTTAGCAAAATACTTTGGCATATAGCCTTGTTTAGCCGCTTCATACATTCCTTGGTTAGGTCCTGCAAGCCAATTGCCAAGCTCTCCGATAATTCCGCAGGCAAGCAGTACGCCTACTACTTTTTGCAACGCACCACCAGGAAGACCAATTGAATTCAAAAGTTTACCATAAGTATAAACAAAACCTGTACTATTTTGGATTTCATTCTTGGGTACAGTCATCCCGATTGCCATACTACCTAATAAATCAAAGCAAATAGCTGTCGCAGCTAGGCCCA
The DNA here is from genome assembly GCA_947641735.1 of uncultured Lactobacillus sp. Lineage (GTDB taxonomy): Bacteria > Bacillota > Bacilli > Lactobacillales > Lactobacillaceae > Lactobacillus. The sequence goes on along the minus strand of CANRQR010000028.1, from coordinate 12,191 downwards.
ACATTACACGTGAGTAAGATTTCACATTTTCTAAATTCTTAACGTGTGGTGCTGAAGCTTCGTCCCCACAAAATGCTAGCATAAATGGAACAAAAGCTACCAAAGTATTTTCATTTAAATGATGTGGAATAACCGTGTTCCAATTAATGGTCATATGAAGTGGATTACCTTGAAACACGTAAATAAAGAATGAAATAATCAAACAAATTACTGGAAGAGCAATTCCTAAAATAAATAGCCATTCCGCAATTCGACCAATTTTTCTAATTCCAATTACTTGAATTGCTGTAGTTCCCCAGAGAATTACCATCATCAAAGTAAATCTAAGCATGGGATTAGTATTAAACTCAGGGGTATTTAAAGTGATCGATAAAGCACCAATGATTACATACATCATCGTATCCATACCAACAGTAATGTGAATCCATTGATAGCACATCGCTGTCCAGCCAGTTTTTTCACCTAAAGATCCTTTAACCCAAGTAAAAATACCACCTTTTTCCCAACCATCAATTGAGGCCATTTCACCAGCCATCTGTGTAATGGGAATAAACCAAGCAATTCCTGCAATTAATAAATAAAATAAGGCTGTTGGGCCAGTTTTTCCAAAGGGCGCAAGTTCATTGACGGAAATAACCATTGAACTGGTCATCGCAAACAACTTAAAAGCTGTCAAACGATTATATTTCAAGTCTTGCTCAAGCGCCCAATCCTTTTCCTCTGCTACTTCTTCCAAGCGCATATCCTCCCCTAAAAAATCTTCAATTATTATACACTTTAGACCAATTTAAAAAAAGCATTCTTTAAGAATGCTTTTTATTATCAAATTATAAGTCAATCTCTAATAAGATCGGGCAATGATCAGCACGTTCTCCAGTGTCAATCATTTCAGACCGCTTTATTTTATCGGCAATTCGATTACTCGTTAACCAATAATCAATTCTCCAACCAGAATTATTAGCTTTTGCGGTTCTCACACGTTGGGCCCACCAAGAATAAACGCCAGTGACATTACCATTCATTTTTCTAAAGGAATCAGTGAAACCTGCATTTAATAATTTAGTAAAGCCTGCTCGTTCTTCATCAGTAAACCCTGCAGAATGATGATTATTTTCGGGATGCTTCAAGTCAATTTCGGTATGAGCACAATTATAATCTCCACTGGCAATCACGGGTTTCTTACTATCTAATCCTTTCAAGTATTCAACGTACTTTTCATCCCAAACTTGTCGCTCACCTAGACGCTTTAAGCCATTGCCAGAATTTGGTGTATAAACCTGCGTAATATAATAATTTGGAAATTCTAAAGTAATGATTCTGCCTTCTTCATCCATAGGTTCTGGCGCTCCAATTTTAGGAAAAGTAGCCCTTGGATGATAATCTTTTTTATAAAGATACATCACACCTGCATAACTTTTCCGAGCTGGTTCTTCTGAAGAACGCCAAACATATTCATATTCAGGAAACATTTGCGCTAAAATTTCTTGATGTTTTTTAGTAGGACCACTTGCTCGTAATTTAGTTTCTTGAAGAGCAATTACATCTGGATTTTGTTCTACAATCGTATTTAAAACTTTTCGTGTTTCTTGAGCTCGATTAGAATCACTCGTTAAAGCTGCATTTAAAGAATCAATGTTCCATGATATTAAAAGCATAATTTTTCCTCCCTTTTTCTAAATTATACTAAAAAAGCTAGACTAGATGGATTTATCTAGCCTAGCTTCTATTTAAAAGGGAGTTGTGTTGAATGAGAATAACGAGAATTTATTTTACATTAGTGTTCTCTTCTAATGTTGCAGGTCTTTTTTATTAAAGATACGATTAAAACTAGGATGATGGAGCCAATCGTACCTGATACAACCAGTTGACCTGCAAAGTTTGGATCTAAAAATTTAAGTAATGCTTCACCAAGTAGTGCACCAATTATACCGATTAATGTGGAGATAACTATATATAAGTTACTTTGACTAGCAATCACACCGGCGAATAATCCAATGCAAATTCCAATTATTAAAATCCAAGTCCATTGAAGCATTAACATAATTTTTTAGTCCTTCCAAAAAAATTAAGTAATAAGGAATTAAGAAGATTTTGCAATCTTATTTAAATGTAATAGGCAATACCTCCTTTAGCTCTTATGCTTAACATTTCTGCTATGGTTATAATATTACCAGTAAAGTGACACTATGTCATTATTTACGGTTCTTCTTAAGAAAATGTTTACATTTTCACTAATCTGCACATTTTTCAATAAAATTTATTGGAATCCGCTTTAAATACGAATAAATTTTAAAAAAAGCTGTACTTTTTTCACAAAATCCTATTTTTTATGTTTTGTCTTTTCAACTCAAGTGTATAATAAGACTCGGTCATATTATTATTTTTACGGAGGTTGGATTTATGACAAAGATTTTTGCTTACGCTATTCGTAAGGATGAAGAACCTTTCTTAAACGAATGGAAAGATGCTCATAAAGATATTGAAGTTGAATATACTGATAAGCTTTTGACTCCTGAAACTGCAAAACTTGCTAAGGGTGCTGATGGTGTTGTTGTTTACCAACAATTAGACTACACTCCAGAAACTCTTCAAGCTTTAGCAGACGCTGGCGTAACTAAGATGTCATTACGTAACGTTGGTGTTGACAACATTGATATGGACAAGGCCAAGGAACTTGGCTTTGAAATTACTAATGTTCCTGTATACTCACCAGATGCAATTGCTGAACATGCAGCAATCCAAGCAGCTCGTGTACTACGTCAAGACAAGCGCATGGATGAAAAGATGGCTAAGCGCGACTTACGTTGGGCTCCAACTATTGGTCGTGAAGTTCGTGACCAAGTTGTTGGTGTTGTAGGTACTGGCCACATTGGTCAAGTATTTATGCGTATTATGGAAGGTTTCGGCGCAAAAGTTATTGCTTACGATATCTTCAAGAACCCAGAACTTGAAAAGAAGGGTTACTACGTTGACTCACTTGATGACTTATACAAGCAAGCTGATGTAATTTCACTTCACGTTCCAGATGTTCCTGCAAATGTTCACATGATCAATGATGATTCAATCGCTAAGATGAAAGATGGCGTCGTAATCGTAAACTGCTCACGTGGTCCACTTGTTGACACTGATGCTGTTATCCGTGGTTTAGACTCAGGTAAGATCTTTGGCTTCGTAATGGACACTTACGAAGACGAGGTCGGCGTATTTAATAAGGATTGGGAAGGTAAAGAATTCCCAGATGCTCGTTTAGCTGACTTAATCGATCGTCCAAATGTATTGGTAACTCCACATACTGCTTTCTACACTACTCATGCCGTACGTAACATGGTAACTAAAGCATTTGACAACAACTTGAAGATGATTAACGGTGAAAAGCCAGATTCTCCAGTTGCTTTGGACAAGAACAAGTTTTAATTAAAAACTGAATAATTAAAAACCATATTTCGATGAAATTACCGAAATATGGTTTTTTTCTTTGCAAAAATCTGCATTAATTGAACCAAGTCATTGAAGATAAAGCTAGATCAACATCAAAGTTTGGCTTACTTAATTCTTCAAAAAAGCTCAACCCTTCCTTTGATATCTTACCTTGTAAAACTAATTTATTGAAGGCATCTCTCAATTGTTTTTGAACTTTAGGTTCATATTCACCCTTATCAAGTTCTACAATTGCTTGATTAACTAAATCTTGCTCTGCTTCATTTTTTAAAGTTACTTTTTCCAGAATTTCTTTCAGAGACTGCTTTAGTCTCATCTTTTTGTCCTCCTGTTTTCTTTTGAATTTTTTGCCCTCCATTTTAGCATATTTTTAGCCAAATTATTTACCATTTATAAGTATATGGATATTGGGCATGACTTGGCACTTCATTCCACACAACCGTGTGACCGGCACCATGAGAACAAAAAACAGAATTAGGTGTATTTTCTAAGTCCGACATTGGATCATAATTAAACTTTTCAATGATTTCATCTTTATTATGGCACGGATAATAACCAGCAAAAATCGTCTGCAAACGTCCTTGGCCATGAGTATAATTTCTAACATTTTCACTATAGGATATCATTTCAGAAACAGGTGCTCTACCTTTAATAATGGTAGAAGTTGCCAAATTTTCTGGTGTATCAAACTTGCCACTCATTTTTTGAATATCGTTAAGTACGTGCCCTACTTGATCTTGAGGAATTTCTAGTTCAAATTCATACCAAGGTTCAAGGAGCTGGACGGCATGTTTGGATTTTAATTCCATTAATCCTTGACGCACTCCACGATAAGTAGCTTCTCTAAAGTCGCCACCAACAGTATGAACATTACTTCCGCGTCCTCCAATGAGCGTAACCTTCATATCCGTGATCGGCGACCCTGTCAAAACCCCAAGATGAGTTTTAGATTCCAAGGCTGTCATAATTTGTTCTTGCCAATTTTTGCTCAGAATTTCTAAATCACATTTATTTTCAAAGACCAATCCACTATTAGGAGCACCAGGTTCAAGTAAAAAGTGAACTTCTGAGTAGTGACGCAAAGGTTCAAAGTGGCCGACAGCTTCGATTTTATTAGTGATAGTTTCTTTATAGAGAATATTACCTTCTATAAAATCAACATCTAAATTGAATCTTTCTTTCATGATCTGCTTCAAAATCTCACGTTGAACTTCACCCATAATTTCCACATGAATTTCCTGGAGTTCTTCAACCCAATCCACATGCAAAAGTGGATCTTCATCCTCTAATTGTCGCAAAGCATTTAAGCATTCAAAAATATCAACATCAGTTTCGACTTTATAAACCAAAATCGGCTTTAAACTATCATCAATTAAATCTTGAAGACCAATTCCTTGACCAGAGTAAGTTTTAGTCAAACCAACTAGAGCACAAATTTGACCGGGAATCATTTCATTAACGAGGTCATATTTTTCGCCATTATAAGATCTAATCTGATTGATTTTTTCACCGTTAATTTCTTCTTTTGGTTTTAAATTTCCTCCCAAAAGCTTCATCCAGGTTAAACGCTCGCCTTTTTGATCGTGAGTAATTTTATGAACTCGCCCCTGAAGTTGATTCTCATACTGCGGCTCAATACTCCATTTTTCCAAGCCTTGTAAAAGATCGTCAATTCCATCTAGCTTAAGAGCAGAACCAAAATAAACTGGAAAAATCTTTCTTTGAGCCACTAACTTTGGAATATCTTCTTCAATACTTTCGCCGTTTAAATACTTATCCAGCAAATTTTCATCGGTTGTTGCAACATTTTCATAAAAATCATCGCCCTTTTCCATAAAATCGATACAATTTGTGTCTAAGTTTTCTTGTAAATCTTTCAAAATTGACGTTTTAGCTACCTCGTGAATATCCATCTTATTCACAAAAATGAAAGCTGGAATCTGATATTTTTTAAGTAAATTCCAAAGTTGCTTGGTATATCCAGTCACGCCATCGAGTGCAGAAACGACTAAGATCGCATAGTCTAACACACTCAAAGCTTCGATTGTTTGACTTGCAAAATCAATATGGCCCGGTGTATCAAGCAAAGTCATCTCAAAATTGGGGCTTGAAATCTTTGCATTATGAGAAAAAATCGTAATTCCTCGCTTCTTTTCGAGTTCATCTGGATCTAAAAAGGTATCCCCATTATCTACTCGACCTAATTTGCGCAAATTACCGGTTTTATACATCAAACTCTCCGACAAAGTCGTCTTGCCCGCATCAACATGCGCCACAATTCCTAATGTTATGTGCTTCAATTTCTGCACTTCCTTTCAAATTTCAATTGTACGCTAATTTTTTCCAATAAAAAATCCGTCCTATCTTGGACGGAATTCTTAACAAATTATATTAGAAATCAACCTCATCTGGATCATTGGCCATTTTAGCAGCACCATGTAAACCATCTAGCTTCTTCATATCTTCTGGCTCAATATCAAAATCAAACACGTCTGCATTTGCCTTGATGTAATCAGGATGAACTGATTTTGGAAGTGGTAAAAAATTGTGATCCAATGACCATCTGATTAAAATTTGAGCAGGAGATTTGCCATACTTTTCTGCAATTTCATTAACTACTTCATTTGAAAGAAGGCCACCAGTTCCAAGAGGACTGTAAGCTTCATTCACGATTCCTAAACTATCATTATATTTTACTAAGTCTTCTTGCATATCACTTGGATTAAGATAGTTTTGGTTCACTGCAGGCTTAATTTCTGCAGTTTTAAGCAGTTCATCAAGGTGATGCTTTCTAAAATTAGAAACCCCAATTGCACGAATCTTGCCAGCTTGAACGGCTTCTTCCATTGCTTGCCAGCTCTCTGCGTTAAGCTCAGCCCAGTTATCTCTCATAGTCGCTGGATTTGGCCAGTGAATTAAGTAAAGGTCAAGATAATCCAAACCTAACTTTTCCAAACTAGTATCAATGGCCTTTTTAGTGTTTTGATAACCATGATCACTGTTCCAAAGCTTAGTAGTTACAAAAAGCTCATGACGGTTAATTCCACTCTTTTTAATCGCAGCTCCGACACTTTCTTCATTACCATATGCGGCAGCTGTATCGATGTGATGATAGCCGCTATTAAGAGCAGCAAGTACAGACTCTTCTGCTACTTGACCGTCAGGAGTTTGCCAAGTGCCAAAGCCAATGATTGGAATTTTTACCCCATTATTTAATTTATATCTGTCTGTTAATGAATTAAAGTCCATATTCTTTCCTTTTTTTTAAAATACTGCTTATTTAAGCATAACAATCAAGTAAGTAATTTGTGAAATTATATGCCTCAAGTTTCACGTGTAACTTTCTTTATTTTTTACTAAAAATCTTCAATCTAAAGTCTTTCTAGGTCTTACTTTTAAGCTCTCATGCTATCCTAAAATACGAAAGAAGGTGTTTTAGATGATAGAAAATTTCGGTCAAGTTACCTTAATTGAAAATGCGACTGAAAGTGAACTAGCCAAAATTGCTGCAGAACGAAATTTAGATCCAACTATTTTTGAAAAGATCAACTCAGCTACTAATGTTGCCCGTTTTTTAAAAATTGAATCAAATACATTTGCTTCGCCACATTTATTAGTTACTTTTGACTTACACGATACTCACGATCAAATTGAAACAGAACTCACACCAACAATCGCTATTTTCGATCACAATCAGCTACTGCTTTGTTCCTACGGTAATTTTATTGATCTAAAAAAAGAGCAGCTTATTCAAGCTCATCCTCTCTCAATTATCATCAAGAATCTATTAATTAGTGCTAAACATATCGATAGAAAATTACGCCACATCAAAAATCAGATTGATTATCTAGATCAAGCCGCCAGAAAAACCACTAAAACTAAAGAACTTAAAAGTGTAACCGACTTAACGAGAAAACTAGTTTACTTAGAGCACACTTTGGATGATCAATTTAGTACAATTGAAGAATTTTGTAATTATTTAACAGAAAACAAACTCACAACTAAAACTCAAATTAATGACTTAATGGTAAAAGAACGTCGATTGACTAAAACCATTCATATTTATCGTGACCTGCTAGATTCCATCAATAGCCTTTTTACAGCAATGATGGATAGTCACTTAAACCATTTAATGAAATTTTTAGACTCAGCTGCTCTAGTTATTTCTATCCCTGCTCTAATTAGTGGGATTTGGGGTATGAATGTCGGCGGTCTCCCTGGTAAAGAAGATGATAATGGGTTTTGGCTGGTGATTTTAGCTGGTACTGTTTTAGCTGTTATCTGTGGTATTTTACTTAAACAGAAAAAGTACAATGATTAATAAGCCTTTTCAAAGTTATTCTGCATAATTTTTACAAATTGAGCATAATTATCGACCTCAAATAAGGGATGCAAGTTTAAGATATTCCTACGATGACGATGATTGTACCAAATACTATCAAACCCATACTTTTCTGCGCCAAGAATATCAGATTGCAATCCATCCCCAAAAAAGACTGTTTCATTAGGTCCTATTTCTGTCCGACTGAAAAAATAGTTGAAAGCATGCTCATCAGGTTTAGAATAGTGTGCTTCTTCAGAAGTTACAATTAAGTCGAAATAATCTTTAATTCCGGCCAATTCCAAGCGATGATTTTGCATAAATTTTTCGCCATTACTTAAAACAGTTAGTTTATAGCCCGCTTTTTTAGCAAACTTTAAAGTATCCTCAACCCCAGGAAGCAACTTATGAGCCTGGCCAAAATATGACCGATACTCATCCATCGTTTTCTTACCATCTATCTCAAGTCCAAAATGTTCCTTAATAAAATCATGGAAAGTCATCTCACTTAAATCTTCATAAGTTAACTTTCCTTGTTCTAACTGTCTCCACAAGCCTTGATTGTAAGAATGATACTGCTTTTGTAAATCTGCATTTAATTCCCAATGATGACGATTAAACAAACTCCTTAAGGCATAATTCTCTGTTGCAGCAAAATCAATTAAAGTATCATCCACATCAAAAATAATCTGTTTATACTGCATAAAACTCCCCTTTCTAATAGTGACATTGACAAATCATTATAACAAGCATCTCAAGTTATTAAAACGAAGACGACTTTCTTTTAACTTTTTATTGACTTTCTCTAATTTTGAAACTACAATTCTAATTAACAAAAAACGAAAGGAAGATTTATCATGGCAGTTAAGTTTGAAGCAATTAATCGTTGGCAATTCCAGCACTAGGATTGTTTTCTGCCGTTTTGGTACAGATGCAATCCAAACGTTTTGCATCTGTGCTGGTAAATCTTTAAATAAAATTACCCGCACGATAAAAAATCTACGTGCGGGTTTGGTTTTGAGCATTTCCTGCAATTTCGGGAAATGCTCTTTTTGTTTATTTAGGAGGAAAAATGAAGCGATTAATTACTACCATTGTTGCGATATTCACCTTTTTAATCGTAGCTTTTATTGTAGAATTGCATCCCACAAGTCGATTAAATCCCACACCTACTGTCGGAATTTTACAGACAATGAGTCATCCAGCTTTAGACCAAATTCATAAAGGAATTATTCAGGGTCTAAAAGAAGAAGGCTATATCAATCATAAAAATATCAAGATTGATTTTCAAAATGCCCAGGGTGATCAAAGTAATCTCAAATCAATGAGTGACCAGTTTCAAAATCAAAATGCGGCTGTGACCATCGGCATTGCCACCCCAGCGGTGCAATCTTTAGCAAATGAAAGTGGCAATACCCCTGTAATTATGGGGGCAGTTAGCGACCCAATTGGAACTAGTTTAGTTAAAAGCATGAGACATCCTGGTGGAAAAGTTACCGGAGTTCAAGATAAACAACCCGTGGGGGTTCAATTAGATCTCATCCGAACTATTATGCCCAAAATTAAAACAATTGGGGTAATTTACACGTCTAGTGATGATTCTTCAGCGGCTGAATATCGTGAATTTAAGAATTTGGCTGAAAAACATCATATTACTATCCGTCCTTACACAATTACCTCTACTAATGATATTGAACAGGTTGCTCAAACCATGGTTAACAAAGTAAAAGCTGTATATGTTCCAACTGATAATACAGTTGCTTCAGGAATTGCCACTCTTTTAAAAGCAACAAATGCGGAAAAAATCCCTGTTTTCCCAGCTGCAGATACCATGATTAAGCCTGGAGGATTGGCTACCAGATCCGTCAGCCAATTCGACATGGGAATCCTTACGGGAAAGATGGCAGCCCAAGTTTTAAAAGGTAAAAAACCAGAAGATATGCCAGTAAGAAGAGTTACAAATTATGAAACAGTAATTAATGAGAAAACTGCTCAAAACTTGGGAATTACCATTCCAGATTCAGTAATTAAAGCTGCTCAAAAGAAAGGAAGGATTATTAAATGAGTTTAGTTACTTCTACTATCGGCCAAGGATTATTATGGGGAATTTTAGCCCTAGGACTTTATTTATCCTTTAGAATTTTAAACTTCCCTGATATGACTGTCGAAGGGACTTTCCCCTTTGGAGCAGCGGTTTGTGTTGCAGCTCTTGTAAGAGGAGTGGATCCAGCAATTGCTACATTGCTTTCATTCATCGCTGGACTGGGCACTGGCCTTGTAACTGGCCTTTTATATACCAAAGGAAAAATTCCTATTTTATTAGCCGGAATTTTGACAATGACCGGAGTTTACTCGGTCAATCTCCGAATTTTAGGAAAAGCCAACGTTGGCCTTCTCAATCATGCCACTTTATTAAATGCAAAATTTTTGACCAAATTACCAGCAAACTTCCCTACGATCGTAGTGGGACTAATCTTTGCAATTTGTATTGTAATCTTACTTGCCCTATTTCTTAATACAGATTTAGGTCAGGCCTTCATTGCCACAGGAGATAATGAAAAGATGGCTCGCTCTTTGGGGATCAATACCGATAATATGAAAATCTTAGGCTTAATGGTTTCTAACGGTTTAATTGGTCTTAGCGGAGGGCTTTTAGCTCAAAATGGTGGTTACGCCGACGTTAACATGGGAATCGGAACCATGGTTATTGGTCTAGCTGCAATTATCATCGGAGAAGTTGTCTATGGTAAAAATCTTAGCCTTTCTGCCCGTTTAGTGGCAGTCGTAGTCGGCAGTATTTTATATCGCTTAGTTTTACTTTTAGTTCTTCAATTAGGATTTAGTACCAACGACTTCAAATTAATTTCCGCAATTATTTTGGCACTTTGCTTAATGCTGCCATTATTCCAAAAAAAATTTCATATTCATAAAATTTGGAAGAGAGGAATTGAAAAACCATGAGTACACTTTTAGATTTAAAAAATATTACAACCACCGTTAATGCTGGAACTAAAGAAGAAAAAAAGATTCTTAAAAATATCAATCTCCAACTTGCAGACGGTGACTTTGTTACTTTGCTAGGCACAAATGGGGCCGGTAAATCAACCTTACTCAATATTATTAACGGTTCTCTTTTCCCTAGTGAAGGTCACGTCATTTTAGATAAGGAGGATTTAACTGCTTGGTCTGAAGTTAAACGTGCAAAATACATCTCCCAAGTGTTTCAGGATCCTAAAATGGGAACAGCTCCTAGAATGACCGTAGCAGAAAACTTACTTCTAGCTACCAAGCGTGGTAAACGTCGCGGCTTACGAATGCGCGGACTTGATAAACATTTAGCTGAATTCAAAGAAATTACAGCCAAGCTTCCAAACGGGTTAAGTGAGCGACTAGATACTTTTGTAGGAAATCTCTCGGGGGGACAAAGACAAACTTTAAGTTTTTTAATGGCAACTATTAAAAAGCCAAAGTTACTCTTACTTGATGAACATACTGCAGCCCTAGATCCTAATACTAGTCATCAATTATTGGAATTAACCAACCAAGTTGTCCAAAAAGATCATTTAACTTGTGTAATGATAACGCACCAATTAAAAGACGCCTTAAAATATGGAAATAGAATTGTTATTTTAAATAACGGAAAAATCGTTTTGGATGTGCGTGGTAAAGAAAAAAACAAATTAACTGAAAAGGCTATACTTCAATACTTCACCGATTAAAAAATACTCTATCTAAAAATAAATCAAAAAAAGCGTGTTTTCTCCTTGCATTTAATAACAATTGTTATACAATATAGTTGTCAGGTGAATGAGATAGAAATACGAGGTCTTAAATATGTTGAACATGAAGAAAGTTATCACTATTGTTTCTGGATTAGCTATTGCAATGAGCTTAACAAGCACTACTGCTGTTCAAGCTGCAAGCTTTCAAGCACCAAAGTTAGGTGTTGCCGAAACTGCTCCAACTAACCCAGCAATCAAAAAAGGTGAAAAAATCTTCGTTGTTGTTCAAGATACTAAGAAGCAGACAGTCAACGTTTACACTAAAGATGCTAAGAAGACATCTCAAACTGTAAAAATGGGAACTACTTGGACTGTTAAGGCCACTAAGAAGGTTGATGGAAAGAAGATCGTTCGCATTAATAAGTCTCAATGGCTTAATGCTCAAGACATCGTAAAGGACTAATTCTATCTGTGGGAAACATTCATCATAAGGACTTAGGAAGAAAAAAGAAGTATTCGATAGGAATGCTTCTTTTTTTGCTAGTTAAATTTCAATTTTGTTATTTATAACGATACAATTTTATTTATTTGTTATCTTTTTTGACTCTAAAAGTGTCCTAGAACCCCATGATTTCGGGCTTTAAGACGTTTTTTGTTTCTTTATAAAAATACTTGCATTTAATAACTAATGTTATATAATATAGTTGTCA
>CANRQR010000027.1 GCA_947641735.1 uncultured Lactobacillus sp. | reverse complement strand
GCTTTTGGCAATTTTCGGTGTAGTGCTACTTATGACGAATATAATTTGGATTTATGATTAAAAGATATAAGTTACCTCTAACTCCCAGTAACGTAGGGCTTGGCTATTTCGAGACGATACGGAAGACGGCTTTAGCCGGCTGAAGCGTCGAGGATAGACTTGCCCGAAGCGGACGGGAGTTAGAGGGTAAAACAAAAAGCAGTTTTCGAACTGCTTTTTTTCGTGTATTTAAATTAAATAGATGCAGATGATACATTAGGATCGTGTAGAAAGTGAGTGCTTGATACTACCACTGTGTGATGATACTTAACTTGTATATTTAGTTATAACTCCATTTAGTGCATGACTATATTCGTCCATTCCCGCTAACTTAATACTATGAGTAATATCTTTACAGTTTTCTATATAAACTTGTTTTTTATTGAAATGGTAGTCAATTAGATTTTGATAAAATGCAATTAACTCTTTTTCTAAAAATAAGCGTGGCTTTATGGAAATTTTCTTTGAATTTTGTAAAAGATAATCCGTGTAGTTATAGTTTCCTTCTTTAATAGATAGATAAAGTAAATTACCAATGATACTTAATAACACTTCTTGTATATCTACTTCTTTTGTATCTATAAACTTGTTAATAGCTTGTTTTGTAATAAAAAAATTACTATCTAAGTCATAAAATTCCATAAAATTACAAAATAGAGTTAATTTATTTAAGTTAATAGATGGCATGTTGAAGATTTGATTTTTTAAATCTTCCCTTACCTGTATATCTGGTTCATCATCATTTGTTTTCATGCATTCAATCCAACCGCTTATTGATAAATATAATTCATTCTTATTTGGTAAATGACTTTTATCTATTTCTTCTTTTAAAACTTCTAATTGTTTCTTATCTGATCTATAGTATGCATCTAAAGCCTCTTCCTCTATGGATAAATTTCGATAATGTTCAAATACGACATTTTTAAAAGTCATTTTAATTCCTTGCTAAGATTAAGGCAACATTAAAATAAAGGAGTTAAACATTATGAATATATTTTTGAAAAATAAAGATTATAAAAGATTTTCAATTGCTAGTTTTCTATCAGAGACTGGGGATGTACTTTTCTACTTAGCATTTATGACTTATGCAAGTAAATTACAAAACTATTCTCTAGCTTTATCATTAATTGCAATTTCTGAATCTATTCCAAGATTATTTGAGATTTTTGCAGGTTATTTTGCCGATAGAACACATAAGAAGTTCAGAAATATTTTCTTAATGGCAGTGGTGAGATTTGTTTTATACGGTCTTGTTGGAATTTTATTTGCTACTAAAGTTTCAGATTGGAATTTAGTGATTGCAGTAGTAGTAATTAACTTCTTCTCAGATACTTTTGGCTCATATTCAGCCGGGTTAGTATCTCCATTAATTGCAGATATCGTTGGTAAAGAAGAATTTGGTGAAGCAGAAGGCTTTACTGGTGGAGTATCGCAAATCATTAATATGGTTGCACAATTTGTTGGTTCAGGTTTACTTTTGTTCATGTCATACTCAAGTTTAGCTTTTGTTAATGCCTTTACCTTTCTCGTAGCAGGTATCTTATACTTAAGCGTTGGCTTAAAACATAAAAAAGCTGGTCGATCACTTGAGCATCAAGAAGTTAATGAGCAAAAATTCTTGGCAACAATGAAGTCATCATACACGCAAGCTAAAAGGGCACATGGTTTATTAACTATTATGGTTATTGTTGCTTTACTTAATGGTGTATTAGGCGCAATGAGTGCTTTAATTCCAATTGTAATGGCAGCCCATAAGTCCACTATGTTAATTGGTAGCTACAGTTTCACAATGGCGTTAATGGGCGTATTAGTCAGTCTTGGGGCTGCATTTGGTAGTATGTTTGGTCAACAATTATTTAGAAATGTTTCAGCATTCGCAATGACCATTACTGCTGGAATCTTAAGCTTCTTAACGACTCTATCTTCAATCATAGCTCATATTTACGCTATCTTGCCATTCTTCTTCCTTTTAGCAGCTACAGCTAGTATCGCTTCTATTAAATTAACTCAATGGTTAGTAAATACAGTTGAACATAAAATTTTAGCTTCAACTATGGGACTACTCAATACTTTTGCAATGGCGTCTGCACCAGTCATGACTACTATCTTTACTACTATTTCAGGTATTAGTGATGTTAGATATGCTTTAATTGCGCTGCTTGCAGTAGAAGCAATGGTTGTATTCGTTGCAGTAAGATTAAGTGTAAAAGTTAAGAGATCTCAAACAGAAGCTGAAACAGTTATTAAAGTTAGTGAATAGTACAATGTAAAGTAATGTTTAACGTCAATAAAAAGACATACTTAATGGAAATGTGAACTTAACCTCCAGAGTTGGACAAAAATCTAACCTGGGGGTTTACTATCAGTAAATATTTAATTGAAACCAATTACTTATTGAAAAATTACTATCTCAAGGTGAATCTATCCAGTACTTTTTTATCTTTTTTAAATTTTTCAATATTTTTTGTAAAAAAATACTTGTCAAAAGGCAAATTAATTGATAATATATTTAACTGTCAGCGGTTGAGAGCTGAACAAAAATTGGGTGGTTAGCTCAGCTGGCAGAGCAACGGACTCTTAATCCGTGGGTCCAGGGTTCGATCCCCTGACCACCCACCAAAATGAAAATGGCACTGCAAGTAGTCGGTGCTTTTTTTGTACCTAAAGCCAAATACCATGTGGTATTTGGCTTTTATTTTTGTACACTGATATATTTTTATGGCAAACGTAAGCGTATCTTAAAAGATAAAAAATAGCAGTCCCGCGGGACTGCTATGGTTATCTACTTATGCTTGAGTAGCTTCCTTAACTCATGTAGAGTCAAGTGCACTTCATGCATGAGTAACGCCAGAGATAATATTGTAACTACAGACATGAGGCACCTCCCTTCTAGCCTTTCGGCAATGTAGGGGCACAAACATGCCATGTTTTATTGTATCATTAATTTGTACGTGGTATACTATCAATAGAGATAATATTGCTACAGCATGAGAAAAACATGCCAAGCGTGGGCGGTCTAGATGACCGTCTTTTTTGTACCTAAAGCCAAGTACCATGTGGTATTTGGCTTTTATTTTCGCTTAAAACAAAACTACCGACAAATTAGCGTCTATTTCAACGTTAATTGTCAGTAGTTTTTCATTTCAGAGGTTTTCTCTGCTATTTAATTTTTGAATAGGCTTATTTCTTCGAACTATATTGGGTCATTAATTCTTTGACTTCCTCAGTCCAGCTGTCCTTTCTAATTTTTACAAACCAGAATGGCAAAAGGATCAGTACTTATTACAAAATTTGTTGAAGCTTCTCTCCCATAGCTTTAGCAATTCCTTCAGTATAGAATTCAAAAGTCTTTGTATCATGAAGAAATGGTGTCATGATAGCTGCACGCAGTAATGTTACTGAGCCAACTTTTTCCCAGTCATCTTTAGTGAATCCCATTCTTTCAATAAATGGAACTGGAGAATCACCATATGTATCTTTCTTAAAGATGGTATGTGAGGTAAGGAACAAATTAGAATATACGCGACTATCATAGAATGAAGACATGTTGAACATCTTTTCATTCAATTTATTTGTCTTCTCCAAGTCAGTTTCACCATCGACCTTTAAGACCCAGTCAACCATATTGAAATCAGGGTTATCTAATGGATAAACTTCAACCGTTTTACCATTAATATCAAACTTCAATTTCTTTAAGAATTTACGGAACCGTTGAGCAGTTTCAATAGACGAACCAATCAAACGTCCATATCCAGTAATATTAAGAGGTACAGTTTGATGAGCTGCCCATACACCAGCAGCAGTTGCACCACCTTTAGAGCCAGCAAGAATGTAAGAGCCTAACATATCTGGTGCTTCTGCGGTCTTCTTTTCAAATACATATGGAGCAAAGTAAGAAATCACATTACGCATACTTTGGTATTTAATTGCGATACTTCCTGCACAATATTGAACATATCCCATCTTATGAGGGTCAATAGTAGTGGATTCGGTATCTTTAATTGCCTTATATGCTTCATAAACGTCTTTATCAATATGTACATCAGTATTGAATACATGGTGCTTCTTAAACATATCTTTAAGTTGATCATATTCTACAAAATGATTATTTTCATCTCTAAATAAAGCACGAGCATAACCACCATAAGCAGCATCGACATGAATGTAGAAATAAACTCCTTGTTTCTTCATTTCTTCACGGAATTTTACAATCTTATTAACTTCATCCACTTGTCCTTCTTCAGTAGTCCCAACAACAGCTACTACACCAAGAATTGGAATATGTTTAGAAGCTAATTTCTTAACTTTTTCCTTAAGGATATCTACATTTTGACGGAAATCACTCTTTACAGGAATCTGTACCATTTGGTCTAATCCAACACCAGTAATATCAAGTGCTTTTAACCAAGAATAGTGTTTAGTATATGGAACAATTAATTTGCCAAGTTTTTGAATATTCTTACCACTTCTTGAGGAATGTGCTTTAACTTCATCAATTTGTTTTGGAGTCAAGGTCTTCAAAATATCAAGAACTTTTTCAACTGACATATTCAAAAGCTCCCATTCACTCAATCCCTTAACTTTTTCAGGAACTACTTCTTTAAATGCCAATGGCATAGACTTAAATTGTCGCATATACCAAAGTGCTTCTAGGTTAGCAATAGAACCATCGTGAGTAAGATGTCCCCAGCCTTCTTTATACCCAAGAAGATCTGCAATTTCATCTCCAACTTCTGCTTCCATTTTTGAAGTAGCCATTGAACATTCCAAAGTAACATTGTTAGCATTCCAAAGCATAGCTTGTGAGTATGCAAGCATGGATGGTGTTAAAGTATCTGATAACATTTGACCCCAGTAGCGACCAGCTGACATCCAAGGAACACTACCTTGGCGCAAGCGGTGATCAACTTCTGTCAAAACATCATGTTGACGCTGTAATGTAGCTTGATATTCTGGGGAACGTTTATCTTCATCTGTAATTGCTGAAATATCACCAGGAATATAATTTTTCCGCCAACCCATATGACTTTGAAGCAAGCGTGATAATTCATTGATATAATTATCGCCATTCTCGGATTTATCTCCAACAAATAAAGCATTATAATCAATATCTTTATTGTCCATTTATATATTCTCCTTTCGAAAAAATACAATAAGCTAACTTTAAAATCCCTTTTTAACCAGGTAGTCATTAGCATAAAGTTCTATTCACAAGTTGATAATACACCCTAAAACTTAACACACAAAATATTAAAGCTTATCATTCTCTTTAAATATCTTTATATAAAAAACACTCCATAATGTTTAAATATTATAAAGTGTTCCAGCTAATTATTAATGATTATCTTTTATTAAGTTATCTACTTCTTTAGCCCATTCTGGCTTCTTAAAGTGGAAGAAGATGAACGGTAATATAATGATGACTGCACTAATAACGGCCACTACAAGGAAATTGAACCATGTACCTACAACAAATGTAGCTACCATAATAACTCCGATAGTAATTATTAATACTAGTCCTATTAACCATGCAACAAAAGTATTTCCAACTTTAAAGTCAGATGTCAAATTTGGTTTTTCGACTCTCATCTTAATAAAACCAATTGCCATGAATACATAGACAGTACAATAAATGACATTAGTAGCATTAACTAAATCAAGAAATGCACTATTAATATCTGGAATTAATAAATAAGCACAAGAGAAAACAGAAACTACAACAGCTTGAACATACATAATTGATGGAGAATCACCAAATTTATCTTTCTTCCAGAATTTTAATTTTGGAGAAATATATCCATCCCTAGCAGAAGCTAACATTGTTTTTCCTGGACCAGATACCCATGCTGAAAGTTGAATACATACACCTACTGCAACCAAAATACTAAATACATTGTTAATCCATGAAGGTAAACCTAATATTTTATTGTAAATGATAATAGGCTGCACAATGTTGTTAAGATTAATTTCAGTTGGTGCGACTACAGCAGATTCCATAAAACCGTTAATTAAGTTTAAAATCAACATAAAGGCTAGTGTTGCTAAAACACCAATAGGATATTCTGATGTCTTCTTTAAACGAGTTATATACACAGATGATAATTCAATACCCACAAATATTAAGGCAATTGGAGAAAAATAAGCCAAAGACTTTGCACCTGAACCAAGGGGAATTATTTTTTCAGGTGAAAAGCTTTGTAGGATAGATGTTGGATGAATTCCAGTCTTAACAACCGCAGCAATACCAAGAATAGTCATAACAATAAATGGGATGTAAATTCCTATCCAATCTCCCCATTTACCAGTAATTTTTGCCATATCAAAGTGTCTATTTAAAATAGTCATTCCCCAAAATGAAATTAAAATAACTATTAAAGTAAAAATATTATTTGTACCCAATTTTGGCATATTAATTGCTGTAGCAATAAGTGGTGGCAATGCAGAAGCAACTACAACCATCCCTGGAAACAAAATGGTCCAAAGCAACCATGAGGTTGCAAACCCAAAATTATCTCCTAGAGTATTACGTACCCACAGTTCTGGACCACCATGTTCAGGAAAAGTACTACCAAATTCACCGGCAATCAAACAAATAGGTAAAGCAAATAGAAATGTCGAGATTGCCATATACAGAAACATGGGCCAGCCAGCAGCGGCAACATCCGGAATATTACGAATACTTGCAGCTAACGCAATTGTCATTCCTATAAATGTACCCAAGCTGACAGTGGATAATTTTTTATTCGACATATAGATCTAACCTCCCATATATAATATAAAAATTCATTATTGTAGTAAGACTAGAAAACATTTTTTACATTTAATCGTTATCTTTACATGAAAATAATACTAGTCATTGATAATAATAAAATCCAAAAGTATTTAATCTAGGATGAAACTACACTGTCATTGTAATAGTAGGGGCCTCTTATAAGCAACTAATAAGATTTGAATTGTGTCATTAATTAAATTTATTTTTCTCAACTCGTTTTATTTGAATTTATAAATGCATTAGCGTACTGTGAAACTGTAATCACGTGATCACTAGTTAAAATAAACGAGAGGAGATTATATTATGGCTGTAGATATTCCATATAATGTTGATAAATGGCGTCCAAGCGATCAAAAAGCTTATAATGCTTGGTTACGTAAAGTTTTGGAGGAAGCCAAATCAGAAGAAAACCAAAAGCTTTTACCCCCAGTTCAAGCTTTGAAAGAATTAATTGAAAATGATCATTACATTTGGAATCTTGCTCAAATGATGTTTGATGAGATTCCAAAGAGACTTGTTGATGCTCCTGCTGACCTTCCACAAGTTCGTGATTATCACCAAATGTTATTAATGATTAACAGAGTAATTCAACGTGCTCCTGAATATAATGAAACTAGTTTCGTTGGTACTCCAATGGCAGCTATCTTTAACTATCCAATGGGAACCCGTGCTGGTTACGCATTCTTTATGAACGATAAAGTTAACGCTAAATTACGTGATATTCTTAATTACTGGGGAAGATACTTAAAGAGTGAAGCCTCAACTTATGTTCTTAATACAAGTTCACAAGGTTGGCTAGGTAAGGAAGCCCTTAAACGTATGGCTGAAAAAGCCTATGGTGATGACTTCCAAAAAGTTTTCAAGTGTGCTTCTAGTGATTTTGATAAACATTTAGGATTCAAATCATGGGATGATTACTTTACTCGTGAATTTAATCCTGGCGTTCGGCCTGTAGAAAACCCTGATGATCCAGATTCAATTGCTTGTTCTTGTGAATCAGCACCACTTAAGATTGCTCATAACGTTCCTTTACAAGCTAAGTTCTGGATTAAGAGTCAACCTTATTCTTTGTTAGACCTTCTTCAAAATGATCCATGGGCTGCTAAATTTGCTGGTGGAACACTTTATCAAGCATTCTTAAGTGTATTTAGTTATCACCGTTGGAATAGCCCAGTTGATGGAACTATTGTTAAAGCTTATAACTTACCAGGTGCTTACTACGCTGAAGATCTTTATAAGGGTTATGACAGTGTAACACCTGATGACAGTCAAGCTACTGCATCACAAGAATTCTTAACTTCAACTTCTACTCGTGCCGTTATCTTTATCAAAGCAGACAATCCTAAGATTGGACTTATGTGCTTTGTTGCTGTAGGTATGTCCGAAGTATCAAGTGATGAAATTACAGTTAAAGTTGGTCAACATGTCAAGAAAGGCGACCAACTTGGTATGTTCCACTATGGTGGTTCAACTCACGTAATGTTGTTCAGACCAGAAACTCAACTTGAATTCAATTTACACGGTCAAGAACCTGGTTTAGGTAGTTCCGATATCAAGGTACGCAGTGAAATTGCTAGAGTTAAGTAATTTTTATTAGTAAATCTAAGAATGTAGGAGATTAACAATCATCTGTTAATTTCCTATATTTTTTTGTCATTATTAGACAAACACAATACTATTGTCATTATGTACAATAAAAAAGACAGGACACAAGGTCTTACCGGTCTAGCTTACTCTGCAGCTTTAATGCTTAAAAAATTTTCTCAACTTGTGAAGAGTTAAGTGCACCTCGTGCATGAGTAAAGCTATGGATAGTATAGTTAATGCGGTCATACAAGTATTCCAAGCATGGGCGGTCTTTATGACAGTCTTTTTTATTAATGCTATTTTCGCATATGATATTCATTTATTTATTACGTAGGTAACTTCTTAGCATACAAAGTAGCCATAATCAAACAGGCAAACCACTACCTGTTCACAAAAAAAGACAGCCCCGAAGAACTGTCTTAGTTATTGCTTGCTAAAGCTTTACTACTTAAGTAGCTTTCTTAACTCATGGAGAGCCAAGCGTACTTCACGAACAAGCAAAAAGATCAATAGTAGCTTTATGGACATGATGTAGCTCCTTTCTAGCCTTTCGGCAATGTAGGGGCAAAAAACATGCCAAAATTATTATATCATGGTATAATAAAATAAGAATCAATAGTAGCTAAGGCATGAAAAAACATGTCAAGCGTGGGCGGTCTTGATGACCGTCTTTTTTATTGAGAAAATTACCGTTGAAAACACGGGATTTTAATCCCGTGATGAAAACGGCTCTTTTCATCGTTTTCTTTTTAAAGTCTATTTTTCCTTCTTTTCCTTTGCTATAATTTTTAAAGAAAGGAGGGAACAAATGTGCTGACTGGAATAAAATTAAGACTCTATCCCAATCAAACTCAGATTGGCCAGCTTTGGCAAATGTTTGGCAATGACCGCTTTGTCTGGAACAGAATGCTCGATATGATGAACGAGCGCTATAAGAATAATAAAGATTTGCCTTTCTTAACCAAGTTCAAGCTTAACTATCTGCTTAAGCCCTTAAAGAAAGAATATCCCTTTTTGAAAAATAGCGATTCTTCTAGCCTGCAGCTGGTCAATGAATTTTTAAACCAGTCTTGGAAAAACTTCTTTAAAGATAAAACCGGCACTGTCGGCAAGCCCCGCTTTCATTCCAGAAGATATTTAAAACCGTCTTATACTGGCAAGTCTATTGTGAAAATTGCTGGAAGACGCTATCTCTATCTTCCTAAGCTGGGCTACATTAAAACCAGCAAGACGGGGGTTCTAAAAGACGTGAAGATTAAACGCTATACGGTTTCTTTAGAACCTACTGGCAAGTATTACCTGTCAATTCAAGCAGAGGTTAAAGAGCCTGAAAAGCTTAAAAAGACGGGCAGGCAAGTTGGGATTGATGTCGGCGTAGCTGATTTGGCAATTCTGTCAAATGGTCTAAAGTACCCTTCTTTTGATGCTTCTTATTTTGAAAAGCAAAGCCGAATCTGGCAGAGCAAATATTCACGCAGACGCCATTAGGCCTATCTTCTTTGCGAGCAGGATAAGAATCAGAAAGTTCTTAATCCTAGAAGCTTAGAAAGCTTTTCCAACTGGCAAAGAGCGCGCAAGCTTAAAGCCAGCTATCAAAAAGAAAGTCGCCAACAAACGCAAAGATTATCTCCATAAGCTGACAACGCACTTGGTTAGACAATATGATGTGATTGCAATTGAAGATTTGAAAGTCAAGAACCTTCAAAAGAATCACTGTCTAGCCAAAGCAATTGCCAACGCTTCTTGGAGCATGTTTAGACAAATGCTGGAGTATAAGTGTGAAAGATACGGCAAGGAATTAATTGCCGTTAATCCTAAGAACACCTCTAGAATTTGTTCAAAGTGCGGATTTAACAGCGGAGCTAAACCGCTAGAAATTCGAGAATGGACTTGTCCTAACTGTCAGGTTCATCATGATCGGGATATTAATGCGGCAGTTAATATCTTGCATCAAGCAAAGCCTGCGTTGTAGAGCTTTAGCTCGTACAACATACAGGACATCGAAGAGCCAAATGGTCAGGAACTGGCCGTGGTAAATAGCTAAGTTCTGTGAGTTAGGTATGAAGATAGCAATATCTTCTGTAAGATCCTAAACACTACTTAGTGTTCCCAGAAACCCGGTACTTTAGTGCCGGTGTAGTTCATAGTTACGTAAGTTGGTAATTAGGAAGAGTGCTGTTTGAGTTTTTACAATTCAAACAAGTCGGGCTCGTATCTAAGCAAGTTGACATTAGAGGGTTTTAAGTTGTCTTAATTATATCTAATTGATATGATAAGTCGTGGTTCTCGCATAATGAGAAACACTAACAAAAGTGTAAAAGTGGCATGCAAGTATCAAGCTGGGAACTTGAGAAAAATGTCACCATGAGCAACCTTCAGGGTTGCTCTTTTTTTGTACCTTTTCTAGTATTCATTTCGATTATGACATTAGTCAGTATCGAGGTAATTCCCTCTTATCCCTAAAATAAAGTTCAATTAATGATAAAATGAACATAATGTTATTTTAGGAAGAAAATTATGCAAAATTATTATTACACCAAGCCTACTGACGATGTAGTAGCCAGTAAAAATCAAAATTATAAACTTCCCAAGGACTATCAAATTATCCCTACTTCAATCAGCGCAAAACTTTGGAATTACATTGCTCGAACTTTGGCTGCCCTTTTTGGTTGGGGTTATTCACGATTATTTTTAAAAGTTCATGTTAAAGGAAAGCACAAACTAAAACTCGTCAATCAAAGTGGATATTTTTTATATGGAAATCATACCCAACCCATGGGCGACGTCTTTACGCCACTAACCATTGTTTCGCCTTATCGCTTCTATGCAATAGCAGGACAAGCAAATTGGGGCATCCCTTTCATTGGCAAACATCTCGTACGCTATGGCGGCTTACCCGTCGGAGAAAACCTTCAAGAATCTGCCAAACTTATCCAAGCCATCAAAACACTCATCCATCAAAAAAAGGTCATTGCCATCTATCCGGAGGCCCATGTTTGGCCTTACTACACTAAAATCCGCCCTTTCTCTAACACCAGTATGCACTTCCCTGTGCAACTGAATGTGCCAAGTTTTACAATAACTACCACCTATCACAAACCCAAATTTGGCAAACGTCCAAAAATCATCATCTATATCGATGGACCTTTTTCTCCAGATCAAGCCCTTTCTCACAAAAAAGCTCAAGATAAGCTTTACAATAAAATTAGGGAGACAATGATTGAACGCGCGCAGACTAGCGACTATCAATATTGCCATTATGTAAAAAAATAATTATGCGAGGATCTAATCATGAATATTCTTTTTTGCGGTGACAATCATGCAGAAGATGGAGTATTAATCACAACATTATCTTTACTAAAAAATACCACTGAAGAATTACATATTTATATTCTGACAATGAAAACAGAGAATAAGGACAAACAGTATCAGCCTTTTTCTAAAAAAGCCGCCGACTTTATTCGTTCTCTCTTAGTTAAGAAAAATGCTCACAATACATTGGAACTTATCGATTGCACAGATTTATTTGTTAAAGAGCCGCCAACTGCTAATATGGGGACGCGTTTTACCCCATATGCCATGCTTAGATTATTTGCAGATCAATTACCACAAATTCCAAATCGAGTTCTTTATTTAGATGATGATGTCATCATTCGCAAAGATATTAGAGACTTTTATCATCAAGATATTGAAAACGTCGAATTAGTAGGAGTACTAGATTACTGGGGTCGCTTTTTCTTTCATAATGTCCACGAGCATAAAATGCTTGATTATCTTAATTCAGGCGTTCTATTAATCAACATGGATGAAGTCAAAAAGACCAACTTATTTGCTAAAGTTCGTCATATGATGCAAGTTAAGCGCATGTTTTTGCCAGATCAATCTGCTATAAATAAGCTTGCCACTGAAAAGAAAATTGCTCCGCGCCGCTTTAATGAACAATACCATCTACGAGACGATACCGTAATCCAACATTTCACTACAAGTTTTCGATTTAAACCCTATTTCCACACACAAACCGTAAAGCCTTGGGATGTGGAGAGAGTTCATAGCGTTTTAAAATTGCATGAATATGACAATATACTTAACGAATACCTCAAATTAAGGGATAATCTTAAGTAATAAAAGAATTATTTGGAGGGTACTATGACAATTCCTGTTTTTTATACAATTAGTGATAACTACACACCTTACGCAGCAGTATCTATTAAATCTTTAATTGATCATGCTGACAAAAACAAAGACTATACTATTACTTTATTAGTTCAAGATATTAGTGATGAACACAAAAAATCACTTGAAGATATGTCAACTGATAATGTACATGTTAATATTTTTCACATCGATGATGAAATGGTAAAACCTATTCACAAAGGTGAAGAAAATTACTTACGTGGTCAATTCTTTACTATGTCTATCTTCTACCGCTTATTTATCCCAGAACTCTTTCCTCAATATGATAAAGCTGTCTATCTAGATGCCGATACAATTATCAACACCGACATCGCCGACATGTACAATATTGATCTCCAAGATAATATGTTTGCTAGTTGTCCTGATTTATCAATTCGTTTTATGCCACTTTTGCAAGAATACATTAAAAAGTGCCAAGGAATCTTTCCTCCAGAAAAATACATCAACAACGGCGTCATCTTATTTAACATGAAGGAATTCCGTGACAAGAAATTCGTAGATAAATTCTATTACTTGATGAGCAAATATCACTTTGATAATGTTGATCCAGATCAAGCTTATATGAATGAGATTTGTGAAGACAAGATCCTTCATTTGGAAAAAGAATGGGATGCAATGCCAAATGAAAATATGGATGAAATCCCTAATCCTAAAATTGTCCACTACAATCTTTTCTTCAAGCCTTGGCACTTTAAAGATGTTCAATATGGTGATTACTTCTGGAAAGTCGCAAAAACTACCCCTTACTATGATGAACTAAAGAAACAATTAGCAGACTTTACTGATGAAGATCGTCAACGAGCTCGTGATGATCTTAAGAAAATGGCTGACAAAGTTAAATCTATTGAAAAAGAGAAATATACTTGGGCTAAGGTAAAGAAAACAGAAGATGTGAGAATTTAGAAGGTGCCATTATGACAATTCCTGTTTTTTACAGTATTAGTGATGACTTTACTAAATATGCGGCAGTTTCATTAAATTCACTAGTTAAACATGCCGATTCGGAAAAAGACTATACAGTTTATTTCTTAAATCAAGATATAACTCCTGAGCACAAGGAGGATCTAGCAGCTTTAGGCAATAAAAATGTTCATGTGAAGTTTTTTCATATCGATGATGAATTAGTAAAGCCGATCAAAAATCGTAAAGAAAATTATCTGAGAGCAGATTTTTTCACTATGTCGATTTTTTACTGCTTATTCATCCCTGATCTTTTTCCACAATATGATAAGGCAATTTATATCGATAGTGACACAATCGTCAATGATGATATTTCTAAACTTTATGACACAAATTTAGAAAACAATTTATTTGGTGCATGCACTGACCTCTCAATTCAATATGTTGAAAAAATGGTCACTTACATCAGAGATGTTTTAGCACTGGATCCTAAGAAATACATCAATTCTGGAATGCTAGTTTTAAATTGCAAAGCATTCCGTGAGGAGCATTTTATTGACCACTTTATGGATTTACTTGAAAAATATCACTTCGACTGTATTGCGCCTGATCAAGATTATCTAAATGAGATCGGTGAAGGACGCATTCTCCACCTTAATCCGAGATGGGATGCAATGCCTAATGAAAACACAGCCCCTATTTCTAACCCAGGTTTAATTCACTACAATTTATTTTTTAAACCATGGCATTTTAAAAATGTTCAATACGAAAAATATTTCTGGAAGAGTGCTCAAGAAACTAAATTTTATGATGAATTAAAACAGGAACTAGACAATTACACTGATCTGCAACGTCAAGAAGATCGAGAAAAATTAAATCATATGCTTGAAAAAGAGGATAAAACTCTCAATGATCCTCACAATTGGGCACAAGTAAAAAAGCAAGGATCTGTAACTTTATGATTATTGGAAACAATCGCGAACAAGTCATTCAAAATATTAAAACAGCTGCTAATAACCGTGACTTTACCGCAAAGGTAGAAGTTGGAGATCCAGTCATGTCTTTGCAACAACGAACAGCTTTAGTAGATAATTTTTGGAAGAATCAAGCTACTCTTTCCAGCAAGCTCAATAATGAAGTCGGAAAAATTCTCCTTGATACTTTAGCAAAAACTATTTCGGCGTCTACCGAAATAAAAGGTTCACAGTATTTAAAAGATCTACCTCAAGGAGGCGCCATTGTAACAGCTAATCATTTTAATCAGACTGATGCTTTGACGATTAAAAGATTAGCTTTAAAATGTCATCATCAACTCTCAATTGTGATTGAAGATACTAATTTGAAACTCCCCGGATTTTTCCGTTATTTGATGAATTACGTCGGTACTATTCCGCTGGTAAATAGTCCGAGTTACATCGGAAACGAATTTCCTAAACATCTTCATAATGCTCTAGAACGCAATAATTGGGTGCTAATCTTCCCAGAACAGGAAATGTGGTGGAATTATCGCAAGCCTCGTAAACCACAACGAGGAGCCTATTATTTTGCAGCTAAGCAAAATGTACCCATTATTTCTACTTTTATTGAAATCAAAGACTTGCCCAAACTAGAAAAAGATAATCCTAATTTTTACCAAACTAAATATATTGTTCATGTTCTCCCAACTATTTATCCAAATCCGGCACTAAATGAAAATCAAAATTCCAAATTAATGATGGCGCAGGATTATAAACAAAAAGTAGAAGCTTTTGAATCTATTTATAATAAAAAGTTGGATTACAACTTTACTCCCTGGGATATTGCAGGATGGCGTCATAACAATTAATAAGAAAGGCTAAAGAAGTTGAGGATTTGCCCTTCGCTTGGTGACATCGTGTTACTATTAAGATAGACAATAACCAGAAAGGGGCAAATTATATGACTGAACTCAATAAAAAATTTACCGCAGAATCTTTAAAAAATTACGATGGCAAAAATGGTCGCCCAGCTTATATAGCAGTCGATGGAGTAGTATACGATGTTACCAATAATTCTCACTGGACCAACGGAGACCATCACGGCCTTACTGCAGGCCAAGCTTTAAGTGAAGATATCTTAAAATCTCCCCACGGCCATAGTGTACTTCACCGAATCAATAAAGTCGGAACTTACACTACGGATTAACCTATTTACCACAAAAGCCACAGATCACTTAGATCTGCGGCTTTTATTTTTTAGGAATGATTAAAAATGATTTATATAATGGGTATACTAGTCTAAGCAAAAATATAGATTTTATAACAAAAATAACTTCGATTGATAGGATAATTTCAACTCTCATAAGTAATATTTATCCAAAAATAAATTAGCTTTTTATCATAGTTATTTCAATATTGTAAGCGATTGCTATAAGTAAATAATAATTTTATAATAAGATTATAAAAGGAGAAAAGATAAGGAAATAACTATGAATTTAAATCAACTTTACTATTTCAAAGAGTTAGCGAAAGAACGTCAATTTTCAAAAGCTGCAAAGAATTTATATATTTCTCAACCAAGTTTATCCAATTCCATCAAATCATTAGAAAAAGAATTAAATTGTCAGCTTATTAATCGTAATGGTGGACAAATTACATTAACAGAATACGGAAAAATATTTTGCGAAGCCGCAATTACATCAATTAATTCTATTGAAAAATCCAAAATTGATATTGCCAACTGTAAACGCAAAGAAGAAAATATTATAAAAATTGCTAGTATTCCTACTGCAATGAGCTCTTATTTGCCTCGTATTATTTCCGAATATAAACAAAACAATAAAATTCAACCCAAATTTTATTGTTACAGTGACTGCTCTAATAACATTTACCAAAATTTAGAAGAAGGAAAAATTGATATTGGAATTTGTTCTAAAAAAAGTGACCACCCTAATTTAATATTTTTGCCCCTTTATAATGAAGAAATAATCGTCATTACTAGAAAGGATCATCCCTTAGCTCAATATCCCCGGGTTTTATTAACTGACTTATTACCATATCATTTAATAACTTATTTTCCTCAAACTTCAATTGGCAAAAAAATCACATCTACTTTACTAAACTATAACTCTAACCTCTCTATTGCTGGAGAAGGAAATGATGAATTAAGCCTAGCAACCCAAGTATTAGCGAACGATGGAGTGGGAATTGTTGTCAATAACCATTTTTTGGATAGTTTTGATATTGCAAAAATCAAGATTAATCTTCCCAAAAATACTCGAACAGTTTTCCTCGCATATAATCCTAAAGTTAAGATGTCTCAAAGTATTCAGCTTTTAATTAATTTATTGAGAAAAAAATAGGAACTCAAATTCTTAATCGATCCCAACTTCCCTTTACTCTTACCGAAGCAGGGATGATTTACTACAACTATCTTGAAACCATTTCTTATAATGACCAACAATTAGTCAGAAAATTAACCCGCTATACCCATCCAAATTCTGAATTAATTCGTATAGGAATTTTAGAAAGTCTAGGAAGTTTTCTCCTCTCGGAACTTTTACCAGATTTTCTTAAAGAAAATCCTGAAGTTAGAATTCAATTATTTGAATCATTTCCCAGAATTAATGAAGAACGTCTATTAAATGAAAAAATTGATTGTTATATCGGTCAAAATCCAGAAACTATTACAAAAGGCGTAAAATTTTATATAAATGGTAATGAAAAATATTATGTAATCATTCCATCAACTTCCAAATATTTTAGCCCTAATCAAACTATTTTATCGCCATCATGGAATCTAATAGTATTATAACAGCAACAAACTTATTTATGAGAGGTGTTGGTTTGACAATATCTTCGGCAAGCATTCTTAATAAAATTCATCATTCTTTACCCATCAATTTACTTCCAATTGATACCCAAATTTTACAATTACAATATTTTATTGCTATTAAGAAAAATCTCCCATTATCACCTATAATGAAAAATTTAATTAATGCATTTAAAAATCTCTACAAAAGTAAATTAAATGAATTACTAAACATAACGATCCCTAAATTTTGTATAAATTTAGGGATCGTTATTTCTTATCATAGTCTTTCTATTCTATTTTTATTAATTTATAAAAATAAATCAATACATTTTTCAACAATAAAAAAACTAGTTGTAGCTCTCTAATTTTGATATCAGATAACTAACAACTAGTTTCACAATGAGCACGGCAGTTGCCTACCCTCGCAGGCAGTTGCCCACCAACTACTCTCGGC
>CANRQR010000026.1 GCA_947641735.1 uncultured Lactobacillus sp. | reverse complement strand
TTTTCTTATTTTTTCTATTTTGACGCTTCTTGAAAAAGATTTCTCCAATTAACTGTGCAAGCATAAAGCCCATCGCTATTGCTATCGTGACAATTGCTACGCGCAGGATCAGATCTTCTGCATCAGATAATTGACCTTCTACCATCGCACGTACCGCCTGGTAGGCCGGCACACCAGGAACTAGAGGAACTACACCTGGAATATTAAAAACGGTTACCGGACACTTTTTAATACGAGCAAATACCAGCCCTAAAATTCCAACACACAGGGCTCCTAAAAGATTAGACCCCAATCGGCCAACACCGATTCGATTTGCCAGCCAGTATAGAATCCAACCTGCACTTCCGCTAATGCCACATAAAACTAAGGCACGGTGCGGGACGTTAATAATTAATCCAAATCCAACAGCTGCAAGCCATGCAAATACTAAATTAATAATTATTTCTAACCAAAAAGGCATTACATTACACCCCACAACAACTTAATTGCAATACCAATTCCGCCACCTAAAGCAATTGCTGTTAGAACAGCCTCGGTGGTCCGAGCCATTCCTGATAATAAGTCGCCACCAAACAGATCACGTAATGCATTAGTGATTGCTACACCGGGCACTAAAGTCATCAAGGAACCAATCAAAATATTATCAACTACAAGCTTAGGGAAGATTTTACACGTCAAAATAGTAATAACTCCCATAAATATTGCAGTTACCATCTCAGCTAGGAAGCGAATACTAGTATAGCGCTTAATAGCTAAATAAAGAGCATAAGATACTCCGCCGATCACAGCAGCGGCCGGAAAATCAATCCAGTCATAATCATCCATAAACAAGACCATTAAAGTAGGACTTAAAATAGCCGCTCCAATAATTTGAAGCCATATTGGAAAGTCTGGAATTGAAATGGAAACTTGTTTTAAACGCTCTTGTAATTCCTTTAATGTTATTTCTTTAGCCGCGAATTCACGTGATAATTCATTAACTCGATCTACTAATTCTAAGTTAATATTTCTTTTTTTAACTTGTGTAACCTGAGTATAAGAGTGTTCACCCAAACTCATAAAAATTCCAGTTGGAGTCGTAAAACATCTTGCACCAGTAATTCCGGCATTACGCGCTATTCTCATCATCGTATCTTCAACTCGATACGTTTCACTGCCGCCTTCAATCATTAATCTACCAGCTTTTAAGCAAGTATCTAAAACCTCAGCAGCATAATCTTGGCTTACCCGCTCTTTATCCATTTCAATCCTCTAACTGTTATTCATTATTCATTTTTTCAATGTCAATCGTCTTATCCACCCAATTTCCTCTAAAGAAATCTCTCTCGTGGCTAACAATAATTACTCCACCATTAAATTCAACAATTGCCTTTCTTAAAGAATCTTTTGTAGCAATATCTAAGTGATTTGTTGGCTCATCCAAGAATAGTAAATTGGATGGCTCAAACTGCATCTTAGCAAGCTTGACCTTCTCTTGTTCTCCACCAGAAAGCTCTTTTAAAGGACTCATAGCCTGCTGTGCAGTTAACCCCATTCTTGCTAAGGCTTGTCGTAATTCTCTAGGACGCAGACGTGGAAATTCTTCTTGTAAATATTGCAAAGGCGTCATATTTTTATTAGGCCAAGCTAAATCTTGTTGAAAATAAGCAAGCTTAGCTGTTGAAGATAATTCAAAATTACCATAAATTGGTTTTAACTTTCCTAGTAAAGTCTTTAGCAGTGTAGTTTTTCCGATTCCATTAAAACCTGTTACAGCTACCTTTTCCCCATTTCCAACAGAAAAGTTAAATGCTGATTTTACTAATGCCTGTTCATATCCAATTACTAAATCTTGAGTTTGCAAAAGCAAGTTTGAGGCAGTGTCAACATAAGGGAAAAGGACATGCGCCTTTTTATTATTTTGTGGTGGCGTTAAAATTTCCATCTTCGTTAGCTGTTTTTCCCGCGATTTAGCACTTTTAGATCTAGAACCAGCTTTATTTTTTCTAATATATGCCTCATTCTTTTGAATTTTTCTCTGCTGGTTGGCATAAGCCTTTAAATAGCTTTCTCGGTCAGCTTCCTTTTGACGAAGTGCATGCTTTAAATCACCTGTATAGCGCGTAATAGTTCCAAAATCAATGTCAATAATACAGTTGGTGATTCTACCTAAAAAATCATAATCGTGTGAAACAACGATAAAAGCACCCTCAAAGTTATTCAAATAGTCTGCAAGCCAGTCAATATGATTAACATCTAAGTAGTTTGTCGGCTCATCTAAAACCAGTACGTCTGGATTTTGTAAAAGAAGCTTAGCCAAAATCAACTTAGATCTTTGTCCACCAGAAAGTTTTGATACATCCCGGCTATAACCCAAATCCGCTAATCCTAACCCCGTCGCTACGCGGTCAATTTTGGTATCAATATCGTAAAATTCTTTTTCCTCAAGTAAAGTCTGAATCTTACCTGCCTTTTCTAAGAGAGCTTCATCCCCATTTTCACCATATCTCACATAGAGTTCATTTAATTCTTTTTCTTTATCAAAAAGATCACTAAAGGCAGTCTGCAAAAATTCCTTAAGCTCTATACCTTCTTCAAGTTTGGCATACTGATCTAAATACCCAACATGAATTTTATTTTGCCATTTAACCTCGCCATTATCTTGAGTAATTTCACCGGTCAAAATCTTAATTAAAGTTGATTTACCAACTCCGTTTTGCCCTGTTACCCCCCATATGGTCTTCTTTATTTAAGACAAAATTTGCGTCTTCATATAAAGTTTTATCAATAAATGTCTGACTTAAATTTTTAACTGTTAGTAAACTCATTATTTTTTCTCTTTTTCATTTGATAATTGACGCTGCCGATCATATTCTTGAAGCGCATTTAAGACTTTTGGCCATTGTCTTTTAGGGATAATTAACTGAAGCTTATTGTGATAGATTGGAAAATCACTAGCCTTCATCCCAGTTATTTTGGCAAGTTCTTCATCTGTTAAATGATATTTAGCTACAATTGCCTTAATTTCATAAGAAGCATGTCCTCTAAAATATGACAGAACATAAAAGAAAGCCGCAAAAATTCCAGCACTTAAAATAGCCATTGATACAGAAAAATGGAAGGTTCTCTGTGCAATAAAAAACACTGCAATAAATGCAATAAGGGCTGATATTACCCCATAAATAACTGGAAAATACTTAGTTTGCTTCATTTTTTCATCATCCTTTTTATTACACTGATCTTTCAAATATTACATTAAATTTACGTAATTGAAGTTTTTGTAAAAAAATGTAAATTTCGCTTTAATTTACTGCAATAATCCTCTTCTATAATACAGTTTGTTAAGTAAATTAAAAACGACTTTTTAAATATCACTAGTGTAACATGATTACCATTTAATTATTATTAAATTTAAACTTAAAAGGAGTAAACACTTTGACACACAAAAAAGGAATTTCAATAGCGCTTATTGTATTATTAGGCTTTGGCTTTTTAACTAATTCAGTTACTACTTCTCAGGCAGCTGATCAAGATACCAATTTTAATGTGTCTAAAAGCCTAGTTGAAAATACCATTAAACCAACTCTCCTAAGTAAAAAGTTCAAAGAAGATCAAATAAAAGAAGAAAAGGAAAATAAGTTAGCCGATATCAAGTTTGAAGAAAAAAGAATTAGTCAAGAAAACCAAAATTCTGAATTAGGTAACTAAAACTTTACAAACAACAGTTGCAGTTACGGTCTAAAATCACTAAGATAGAATCATCAACAGATATACTAAAAAAAGCAGTTAGCATTTCGCTAGCTGCTTTTTTCTTAATTACCATCCCATGGAATAGTGTCAGAATCTTTATCATAAATTACATAATTTCTAAAGTCTTCTGGATCATTCCAATTTAAACCTTGCTGCAGACTATTTTGCCTTGTTTCTTGATTATGGAGTTTTTCCTGTTTTAATCCTAAACTAGAACGAACTAAATCCGATACGCGTTGTAGTTCCTTTGTAGAGGCCACTTGCATTGCTGCCGCTCCAATCCAAACATTATGTCCTTGAATATAGCCACTCTTAATATTCTGAGTACATCCGCGGTAATTCATTGCAATTGAAAGCATATCATCAAAGGTCAGATTAGTTTTAACATACTTGGCAAAGACCTTAAGAATCTTGCGATAGTTAGTGATTGAATTAACTGACATCCCTTTACGTACAATGTCATTAATCACTTGTCTTTGTCTCATTTGTCGACCATAGTCACCTTTTGGATCTTCTTTACGCATCCGCACATAGTCTAAGGCCTCTTTGCCATTTAAGTGTTGCTTCCCCTTCTTAAAATGCGTGTGATAAGTAAAAGTAAATGGCACATTAACATCTACTCCGCCCAAAGCTTCTACCATACTTTCTAGAGCTTTCATATTAACTTCCATATAGTAGTTAACTGGTGTATTTAAAAGTGCTTTTACTGTCCGAGTTGCTCCTTTGCTTCCGCCAACTTGATAAGCAGAGTTAACCCGGAACATGTAGTACTTCCCTTCTCCACTTCCGTCACCTTTGATATCAGCTAACAAGTCTCTAGGAATTGAGGTCATTGTTGCTTCTTTTTTCTCTGGATTCATAGTGGCTAAAATCATCGTATCGGAATTTCCCCGGTCATGCCGGCCCTCAATTCCTTGATCAACGCCAAGAATTAGAATTGAAATTGGCTTTTTCTGAGAAATCAATTGCGATGTTTTTCCTGTTCCTCGATAAGCTTGTTGAACTGAACTCATAGCTGAGAAATATGCATGAGCAAAGTAAGCTACGCTTCCACAAACAAGTAAAATTGATAAGAGACCTACCAAACGAGCAAAATTATTTCCATTTTTATAATCTTTTTTACTCGCCGCAAACACATTATTTCTTTTTAGTTTTTGGCGTGGTCTTTTGGGTTCCTCAGGTCTCATTAATTTTTAACTCCTCTGAAAATCAGCTTACCTTTTCATAATACAAAATTACTTAGTTAAGCGCATTAAATTCATTATTAAAAAAATTTTATTTTTTAGCAAGTGAAATAATGTTCTATAATGATGATTAATAAAAATTATATGGTAGAAAGAAGGAAAAGGTATGGCTCTTCCAACAAGAAATGAAGTATCTGATGATCTCAAATGGGATCTTAGTCGTGTTTTTAAAGACGATCAGGAATGGGAAAAAGAATATAATCGGGTCGCAACCGAAATTAAAAATTTAGATAGATTTAAGGGAAATCTTGCCAAATCTGGTCAAGATTTATATGAAGGAATTACAGAAATTTTATCTGTAAATCGTCGTTTAGAAAAAGTATATGTTTATGCTACTATGTCAAGCGACGTTGATACTAGTAATACTCATTATCTAGGCCTTGTTGCTAAAGCTCAAAGCTTAGCTAACCAGATGAGCGCCGCTATCTCTTTTGTCGATCCTGAAATTTTATCTATCCCAGAAGAAACACTTGCTAAATTTATGCAAGATGAGCCCCGTTTAAAAGAGTATCAACATCGACTTGAACAAATTACTAAGAAACGTCCTCATACTTTACCAGCAAGTGAAGAAAAAATTATTGCCGCTGCTGGAGATGCAATGGGAACTTCCGCTAATACTTTCAATGTTTTAACTAATTCTGATATGGAATACGGCTATGTTCAAGATGAAGACGGAGAGATGGTCCAATTATCTGATGGCTTATATTCACTTCTAATTCAGTCACAAGATAGAAATGTTCGCAAAAATGCATTTGATGTTATGTATGCAAGCTATGGCCAGTTTGAAAATAGTCTCGCTTCAACTTTATCAGGTGAAGTAAAAGCCCACAATTTTAATGCTCAAGTACATAAATATAATTCAGCTCGAGAGGCTGCTTTAAGTGAAAATGGCGTATCAACAGCTGTTTACGATACATTGGTTAAAGAGGTAAATAGTCACCTCAACTTACTTCATCGCTACGTTAGTTTAAGAAAAAAGATTTTAGGTCTTTCTGATTTACAAATGTATGATATGTATGTTCCATTAACAGGTGAGCCCAGTCTTTCTTATAACTTTGAAGAAGCAAAAAATGAAGCTAGACGAGCCTTAGCGCCATTAGGAAAAGATTACCTCGAACATGTTGATTACATCTTTAATAATCGTGTAATTGATGTGGTTGAAAGCCAAAATAAGGTAACAGGCGCTTATTCTGGTGGTTCTTATGATACTGATCCATATGAATTATTAAATTGGGAGGATAATCTTGATTCTCTATATACTCTAGTTCATGAAACTGGACACTCAGTGCATTCCTGGTATACAAGAAATACTCAACCATATGTATATGGAGACTACCCAATTTTTGTTGCTGAAATTGCATCAACAACTAATGAAAATATTTTAACTGAATACTTCTTAGATAAGATTACTGATCCTAAAACACGCGCATTTGTTTTGAATCACTATCTTGATTCATTCAAGGGCACACTCTTCCGTCAAACACAATTTGCAGAATTTGAGCAGTTTATTCATGAAGCCGACGCAAATGGTCAACCATTAACTGCCGATGTTCTTGATGAATTTTACGGCAATTTAAACCAAAGATATTACGGTGATAGTGTAGAACCGGGCGGAGAGATTGCTAAAGAATGGGCCCGTATTCCTCATTTCTATTACAACTTTTATGTTTACCAATATGCAACAGGCTTTGCTGCTGCTACAGCTCTCGCAAATAATGTTGTTCATGGTACTGACAAAGAACGTACCGCTTATATTAATTTCTTAAAGGCTGGCTCTTCAGATTATCCAACAGAGATAATGAAATGTGCCGGTGTCGATATGACAAAGGCCGATTACTTAAAAGACGCATTTAATACTTTTGAAAAACGACTTAATGAGTTTGAAAAAATCGTTGATGAATTGAAAACAATCTAGTAAAAACACAAATATATTTGTAAACAAAAAGTTCTTGATCTAACTTCTGAGATCAAGAACTTTTTACTTTATACTAATTTAGTAATCAAACCAACTAAGTATAGAAATACACAGGTAATTAACAAGTAAATACTACCCCACTTAGTCGTTTCTTTTAGAATCTTTCCTTCTAAACCTTCTTTATTAATTGCACCAGTAGTTACTGCAATATTCTGTGGTGATAACATCCCAGCAGTTGCACCAGTCATATTTGAAGCAACAATCCAATATTTGCTTACTCCTAATGATTGAGCAGCAGAATACTGTAAGTTACCAAATAGAACGTTGGCTGACGTTGCAGAGCCTGTTAAGAATGTTCCTAGAGCCCCAATTAATGGTGCAAATAAAGGATAAGCTGGTCCAAGTAAGCTTACTAAGGCTACCGCTAATGCTTTAGTCATTCCTGCATATACCATAACTTTAGCTAAACCCACAATTGCACAAACTGTAATTGTTGTCATCCCAATTGTTTTCAAAACATTGAGCAAGATTTTGAACATTTGGCTTAAGCTTAAGCCTTGAATCTTTCCTCCAATTATTCCCGCTAATAAAATTAATGTTCCTGGAGAAGAAAGCCAATTAATTGGTAGATCATTAGGATTCTTTCCTAAGTAAACATGTAAGTGAGTAGTTACACTAGTTAAAAAGTTATTCACAGGTGGACAAAGAGATGAAGCTAGTAGAACGAAAATAAAGACCAGGATAAATGGTGAACAAGCCTTGAGAATCTCGCTAACACTTTCATTTTCTACTTCCTCTACTGAACCAGTTTTTCTCTTAGTCAACCAGACAGTAACTAAAATTGAAAACAATGATCCGACTAAGGCTGGAAGTTCTGCCCCAGTAAACTTAGCAATAATAACTTGCGGAATTGCCATTCCAACCCCTGACATTAAAGTAATAAAGACAATACCTTTAAGGGCCTTAATACTTTTACCAGTAAGAATAACTAAAATAAAAGGTACTAAAATAACTAAAATGACTAATTGCAAAGTTACAATAAATCCTAATTGCACATCATTAAGATTAGTTACTTCAGCTAATGTCAAAACTGGCAAGCCAATTGCACCAAATGCAGTTGCCGTACTATTGGCAACCAAACAAATTACTGAAGCTTGGATCGGTTCTAAACCTAAAGAAATTAAAATTCCTGCACAGATTGCTACAGCAGTCCCAAAACCAGCGATAGATTCTAGAAAGCCACCAAAACCCCAAGCAATTATTAATACTAAAATTCTTTTATCGGTTGTGATTGATGATAATAATTTTTCAATCGTCCCCATACTACCTGAATCAGTTGTAATCTGATATATAAAAAGCGCAGCCAAAATTACATACATGATTGGCCAAATTCCCATTATAATACCTTCTAAGGCTCCAGAAAGAGTATTAATTATGGGTTGTTTAAACATTAAAGCAGCATCAGCAATTGTAATAATTAAACCAATCGTACATGCCCTTGAAGCCGGCATACCAATAATTCCAAGAGAAATTATCAACCAGATGATTGGCACTAATGCCCATAAAAAATTTATCCACATAGTTTTCCTCATCTAAAAAAGTAATACTATTTAATTTTATCCTTTTTCCACATATTAAGGAAATTTAAAAACAAAAAACCTACAAGAGCAAGAGAGCCCTTGTAGGTTCTAAATAACAGTTTTATTTCTTAAAAGCATGAACGCCATAAACAAATAAATAAATTCCAACTTCAATAATCGAAATAAAGAAAGTGACCGGTAAATTAGTTACGTATCCTAAAACTAAACCTGCCCAAACTCCAAACAAGGCGATCCCAACTGACCAACATAACATAGCAGGAATTGTCTTACCTAAGTAGCGAGCACTTGAAGATGGCAAAGTTAATAAAATAAAGACTAATAATGATCCGACAACTTGTGCACCAATTGAAACAGCTAAAGCCAAAGCAATTAAAAATACTACTGAAACTAAGCTTGTATTAATATGATGGCTAACTGCCCCTACATGATCAAATGAATCATAGTTTAACTGTCTTAAAACTAGGAAAATTATTGCTAAAACAAAGAGAGAAAGAACAACTAGTTGAATGACTCCATCTCTATCAACTCCAATAATTGAACCAAATAAGATGTTAGTCGCATAGCGACTATTACCGCCAGCAATAGCTAAAAATAGTACACCCAAGCCGATAAACAAGGCTGAAATTGCACTAATTGCGGATTCTTTCTGATCACTTCTCATGGATAATTCACCAACACTGATTGAGCCAAGCAAAGTAAAAAGAACCATGCCCCAGAGAGGAACCCAACCAATCCAAACCGCAAAAGCGGCTCCGGCAAAACCAATTTCTGATAGAGTGTGAGCTAAGAATGAAAAACTTCTAGCTACAACATATACACCCACTATTCCACAGGTAATAGCAATAAAAGTACTGGCTAGAAATGCATAGCGCATAAAATCATATGCAAACATTATTCTTCACCCACCTCTTCATTTAGATCCTTAATTTTTCCAGCAACTAAGCCTTTATCTTTAAATAAAAGATAATCTTTCATGTATTTCTTAGCTAGAGGAATGTCATGAGTTGTAAACAAAACAGTCATTGCGTGTTTTTCATTTAAATGCTTAATTAATGACATTAACTCTTCTTTAGCGACTGGATCTAAGCTAGCTGTTGCCTCGTCCAAAATAATAAAGTCTGGCTTATCCAACAAAGCTTGAGCTAAATATGCACGCTGCTTTTGACCTCCGGAAGCTTCGCCCATCCTAGTATTTTGAATATCTAGTAAATGGGTCTCTTTTAAAATTTGATTTACTCTCGCCTTCACCCGAGCGTTCTTAAATAAAGGAGTATTAAGTTCTACAAAGGCCCGGATTGAGAGGGGATAATCAGCATCCAAATTTCTAAATTGCGGTACGTACCCCACTTTTGTATCTGGCGCAAATTTAAACGATCCTGTCGTTGGTTGTAACATTCCCATCAAAATTCTAATCAAGGTTGTTTTTCCTGTACCATTTGCACCAAGTAGAGCTGTCATCGACCCCTTCGATAGGGTAAAATTCAAGTCTTTAAAAATTACCTTATCCTCAAATTTCATCCCCAGGTCTTTAACTGTTAATATATCAGTCATCTCACTGCTCCTCTTCTCATTTAATAACCTGATCCCATTTAATTCTTTTGAATATCAGCTAGTTTTTGATAATTTTCTTTCATCCAAGCTAAGTAAGTAGTGTTATTAGGAATAGTTTCCCGAACATTTAAAACTGGAACATTGTTCTTTTTTGCAAGTTTAACAAAAGACTTAACTGTTGAGCTACTTGCCTGAGTATTATTAACAAAAAAGGCAATCTTCTTTTGTTTAATAGCATTATTCATTTCGTTAATTGTCTTAGGACTAGGATCTGTACCATTTTCAATGGCTTCTTCAAATTTCTTGTCGCCTATTTTATAACCAGCTTCTTGTAAAGCGTAGTCAAAGACTGGTTCACTAACAAAAACTGGTTTTTGATCACCCTTATTAGCCTGAGCTAGCTGTTTGATTTTGTCGATCTTGGCTAAGTATTTTTCGCCATTTTCCTTAAAATAAGCGACATGCTTCTTATCCAACTTAGATAAACGCTTAACCAAATAATCAACGTACTTAGTTGGCATATCTAAATTGTACCAAATATGTGGATTATCTCCGCTCTTTAATCCCATCAAGTCTTCACCGACTAAGACAGGCTTTTTATCAACAGATTTCGCTAACTTATTCATCCATGAATCATAACCTAACCCATTTGCGACAATAATATTTGCCTGAGCTACCTTTTTAGCATCTGCTGTTGTCGGATCAAAATCGTGTGGATCAACGCTACTTTTATCAATAATTGCAGTCGCTGTTCCATATTTTCCAACAATATTTTTAGCAATATCTGAATAAACATTAGTTGTAGTAACTATAGAAATTTTATCTGATTGTTTGGCAGAATTTTGCTTATTCGAACATCCTACCGTTATCAATGATACAAGCGTCACTAAGCTCATAATAGAAATAAATTTTGTAATTTTAGATTTAAAATTTTGCATATATATCCTCCTGTGCAAAACAAAAAAGCATTAAGTTAGAAAATTCAGCATAAGTTCTAACTTAAAGTTAGACTAAGCTAAATTTTTTATTATGTCAACATTTTTCTAGATAGACAAATAGCACCAAGACGTCTCAGACTTGATGCTATCAATAAGTATAAATAATAAAAAATTTGCTGAATTTTTAATTTAATGCTTTTTCTCTAAAATTACATCTTTATATAAACATATTTTTATATGTTTGTCAAAGATGTTCAGAAAAAAGACAGTCAAAATTGCTGTGATTATTCAAGTCCTTGAACTAAAAATCTTCATTAACGTGCCGTCTCAAGACATCTAGAATCTTAATAACGTGCTTGTCCTCTAAGCTATAGTACCGCTCTTGCTTAACTTGCTCACTCTTAACTAGCTTAGCCTCTTCTAAGATCCTCAAGTGCCTAGAAATAGCTGGCTGACTAACATCAAACTGTTTTACCAAGTTATTTACACTGCTTTTTTGATTGTCATTTAAGTAATAAAGAATTTGAATTCGAATGGGATGATTTAAAGCTCTAGTAACTCGAATAATTTGACCGTCCAACTTGTTCACCTATCTCAACTTACATTTAATTATGAGAGTAACTCAAGAATTTTCTTTTGCACACTTGATTCTTCACTAGATCCAATGATTTGATTAGCAGCTTTCTTTGCATCCGGAAGAGCAGTAGCCGTAGCAAAGCTGGTACCTGCAAACTTAAGCATACCAACATCATTACCACTATCACCAAATGTTACCATTTCACTAGATTTAATCTTAAGTTTTTTACCTAAATATTCTAAACCTACAGCTTTATTCATTCCTTTAGTCTGCATATCAATAGCAGTACTTGCACCTGAGACAAAACCAATCTGTGGATAATCTTCTCTAAGTTTATCTAAGACCTTAGGCATCTCATCTTCTGGAACACGAAGACTTACTTTAAAAATACGATCGTCTATATCGTTAAAGCTATCAACAACTTGAATTTTCTTAACGTACTTTTTTAGATCTTCCGCAAATTCTTTTCCACTGCTTTTTTCAACATATGCACTAGTTACACCAGCAACAATAGCCTTATATGGTAAGTTTTCCACAATTTCAAGCATGGTTTGATAATCTTCGTCAGATAAATCAGATATTTGAAGAATTTCATTTCCATGAGCTACTAAGGCACCATTTTCAGCCACAAAGTACATATGCTTATTAGCTTTTGGAAAACGATCGAGGATATTTTCATACTGATTACCACTAGCAATAACAAATTTAATATCACGATCCTGCATAATTTGAAATTCTTTTTCAAAGAGTTCCTTATCATAAGTCTTATCTTCTCTTAGCCAAGTACCATCCATATCAGTTGCAATAAGCTTAATCATTTTCAGTCTCACTTTCCACTTTTATTATCCACACTCCACTATACTAAAAAACGCCACCCGGAGGTAGCGTTTTTCATAAAACTATTTTATTCAACTAGCTTAATCCTTCTTGCGTTTTCTAGTACCTGCTAAGCCTAAAAGTGACGCAATGGTTGCTAATCCTAGTCCAATAAGTCCTGCATTAGAATGTTTATGACCAGTTTGAGGTAATGAAACATCCTCAGTTGTAGCTGCTTCTACTTTACCAGATTCTTTGTTTTCTACAGTTGCTACTTCCTTAATAGTAGTATTAGTGGAAAGTTGGTCTGGAAGAATAGGAGCATCATTAGTTGATTCAGTTGGAGTTTCAGCTTGAACTGGAACTTTTGAATCCTCTGGATCTTCTGGGTCCTTTGGTTCTTCCGGTTCTTCTGGGTCTGTTGGTTCTTCCGGTTCTTCTGGATCTACTGGGTCTTTTGGTTCTTCTGGATCCACCGGATCCTTTGGTTCTTCTGGGTCCACTGGATCCTTCGGTTCTTTCTGGATCTACGATATCCTTATTGTAAACTACAGTTTCAATAATATCGTCAGTATTATTATCTACATTTTCAAGACTGCCAATTTCTTTCCTATCTGGAGTGTAGCCGGCAATATCTGGAGAAATGACTTGTATAAATGTAGTTCCATCAAGTGCTGTCCATTTAATTCCATCGGAAATCTTTCTGCCATTTTTATCTAAGATAATAACTTCGCCAGTTACTTTATCAATAATGGCTGTACCACGGAATCTTAGCTTTTGAACTACGTCATCTTTTGCTTTAGTCCCATCTGCGTAAACATATTTAATTGTACGAGTAATTGTTTTATCTAAAGCAATTGAATCAAATGGATATTTTGGTCCATCTGGGTTGTCTGGGTTAATTGGATCCTCTTCGGTAAATTTATCATCAGGAGTAACTGTAACTGTTCCATGTTTGAATGTTACATAGAAAGTCTTTGTTTCTTCACCAAATTCTCCGCCAACATAACCATCTTTGACTAATTCATAGCCTAAGCTTTCATAGTATTTAATCTTATCGGCTGTACTATAGTTAATTGTTTCGTTGTACTTACCATCAACTACTGCAGTTTCTAGTTGTTTTCCTGTACTTTCATCAACATAGATAATTTCTGCCTTAGCTGCATTTGCAGTGTAGATAACTGTTGTTTCTAGATTCTTACTATCTTGGTTAATTCCTTCAACTGCATTAACTACTCCTTTATCTGGAGTGTAGCCAACAATTGTTGGAGAAACTACTTCGACAAACGTTGTTCCATCACTAGCTGTCCAAGTTAATTTGCCGGGAATTGGGTTACCGTTCTCGTCAAGCTTAACATTACCATTTTCATCGACTTCTACATATTGACCAGTTACCTTGTCAATCACACCTGAACCAACAAAAGTTAAAGTTTGTGTGTGACTCGGCTTAGCTGTTGTTCCATCTGCATAAACATAGTGGATAGTATT
This sequence comes from uncultured Lactobacillus sp., assembly GCA_947641735.1. Lineage (GTDB taxonomy): Bacteria > Bacillota > Bacilli > Lactobacillales > Lactobacillaceae > Lactobacillus. The sequence goes on along the minus strand of CANRQR010000026.1, from coordinate 4,737 downwards.
AGTTACATCCTTGTTCAAGTTAGCAGAATCAGCTGGGTATTTTGGTCCATCTGGATTGTCTGGGTTAATTGGTTCATCTGGCTTGCCTGGAGTTTCTGGATTTACAACTACCATTCCATGCTTGAACGTTACATAGAAAGTCTTTGTGTCTTCACCGAATTCTCCACCAACATAACCATCTTTGACTAATTCATAGCCTAAGCTTTCGTAGTATTTAATCTTATCGGCTGTACTGTAGTTAATTGTTTCGTTGTACTTACCGTCAACTACTGCAGTTTCTAATTGCTTACCGGTAGTCTCATCAACATAGATAATTTCTGCATTAGCTGCATTTGCAGTATAAGTAACCACAATTACCTTGTTTGGAGTATTTTCAGTTACAGAACTTCCAGAAACCCAAGTTTTATCTGCTGTATAACCAGCTAGAGTAGGTGATATTACTTCAGCAAATTTCGGATCTGTTATATCTGCTTTCCAAGTAAGTGTCCCTTCAATTGGTTGTTTATTTTCATCAACAACAATCTTGCCATTTTCATCAAGAACTACATATTTTCCAGTTGTTTTATCTACAACACCGTATGCTGTAAATTTGATATTTTGCTTATTACTTTCAGCTGCGGTACTGCCATTTTCAAAAACATATTGAATCTCTTGAATTACTTCTTTAATGTAATCTTCTGATCCGTAAGCTGGGCTATCGGGATTCGTTGGATCAATAATGATCAAATCTCTAGTTAAATGAATTGTAAAGTTATTCTTAGCTTCATCTGCAGAATAGTAGTAATCTTTACCAAATTCATAGTCACTACTTACAAGTTTGTATCCACTTTCTATAAACAGGTTAAGGACATTTTCATGGTTTTGTTTCCAGTTAATTTGATGATCCACTTTACCCTGTACTTCATCCCTACCGATAACTAGTCCAGTTACGTCATCAATGTATTGGATGCTAGCTCCCGTTTGATTTGCATAATAAAGAACTTCTTCAGTGATATTATCAGAGCTTCCACTTACTATCTTAGCTTCTACAATTCCTCTATCTGCGCCATACCCTGTAACCTTTGGTGATTCTACTGGAGCAAAAGTATAGTTCATATCGCCGGCTTCAGTTGTCCAAACAATATCACCAATCCAAGCTTTATCAACAAAGTCATATTGGCCCGTTCCAATAAATGTAACTTTTTGAGTAACAGAATTTGCAGCTTCTTGGTCTTTATTAGGTCCATCTGCATAAACATAAGTAATCACTCGGTTTACTTCTTTATTTTGTGTATTTTCAGCGATTTTATGTTTTAAAATAACCCTAAAATCATTACAGCCAGGATTGTACTCTGCATCCCCAAATGTTGTGGCATAAGTTAAAGGATTACTTACTAGTATATAGTTATTATTTTCATAGTCTTTGATGCTATTTAAAACATTTTCAATTATTTGATAGTTAATTACTTCCCGGTAATTACCCGCAATATTGATAGTTGATCCAAGTTGCTTGTTAGAAGTTTCATCCCAAAAAGTAATTGTACCAACTTGAGCTTTTTTATCATAAACAATATTTTCTACTCTATGCTTTACATCCTGATCTACTTTATCCGCAGTACTCCATTTTTGTGTAGTAGTGTAACCAACAATATCTGGAGATTTGATCGATTCAAAGACATCCGTCTTAGAAGTCCACTGTAAACTAGCGTCCTTATTGGTAATTTCAATAGCAATTAAGTAACCATCATCGTGTTCAACTTCTGTTACTTCTACAATCTTTCCAGTCACTTTATCACGATAACCATTCGTCTTGAAAATGGCTGTTTGTGTAACTGAATCATGTAGCTTATTACCAACCCCATCTACATAGTTGATAATTTTATCTACAGATTGTGATTCATTAATTTCTTCAAGACCATGCTTTAACTCAATCTTAAATTCTAAATCTTTTACATCAAATTTTGTTCCTGGTTTAAAATCATTGCTAATAACTACATATCCTCTATCAATCAAGTCTTGGAGTGTAGTACTTAAGTCAACAAAATTAATTACAGAGTATACTTTTCCAGTTGCATTTAATTCTGCAACTTTACCACCATTATTCTCTAAATTATCTAAATCAACAATGGTAATTGTAGCTTTAGCATCCTCACGTAAACGATATACAACCTTGATATCTTTACCCGGATCTTCTGGAGTTACAAATTCAATATCAGCAATATATCCCTCAATAACCGGTGTATAGGTTAGACCAGCCTTAGTCGGATCATCTTTATCATTGTTAAATTTTACAGATGGATGAATTTCTTTCCCGTTTTCATCAACTAAAATTAAAGAACCTAATTCTTTATAAACAAACTGTACTTCATGAGCTGAGTCAGTTACGAATGGGTTTCTAGCTGTGTAGTTGTTATGAGAGAAGTTAACTGATTTACCAGCTTCTACAGTATGGCTTTCAATAACCTTAGTCATGTCTTTGCCATCATACATCAGAACTTCCATCTTACCGGTAGCATCAATTTGACGGTAAACTACCGTAAAATCCACCTTTAATTGATCAATAGTGCCTTCATCTTTATCTCCAGCACTATAGTAAACTTTCTTATAGTAACTACCATCTCCGAATTGAGAAAGAGTCCCAGTAAATGAGCCAGTAGGAAGTTTTGAAGCATCTAAGTAAAAGCCATTAATTAGCTGTTTGTATTGATCAACGTTGTCAACAATAAATCCTTGCCCAGTCCAACCAGATACGTTAACGTTTGGATATTTATCAGTGTCTGGAATTTCTATTAAATTGCCATTTTGATTGTAATAGTATTTAATCACAGACTGTTCAGTATAAACTGGGATAATTTCACCAATTGAACTCGCATCTATGCTAGTACTATTGCCTAGACAAATTCTTGTACTTCCCACAACTGTACTAGCGTTTCCAACAGGCGTTTCACTTCCATTAATAGAAATATTAGATTTACCACTGTTAACTACTAAAAATTTTACAGTGTGCCACCCATTGACTACCTCAATATTCTTAAAATGGCCTGCTTGAATAGTATGGGTAGACAAAATTTCAGTAAAACTATTGTCAGTTACATATGCATAAAGATTGTCATCGGATAGATTATTTCGATTTACAGACAAGATAAGCTTTTTGTTATCACTACTCACAAAACTTGTACCATTCAAGTTTAAAATTTGATAAATGTACCTATTATCACCAATTAAATCTCCCGCTTTTTTCGGATAATTATCCGCATCTGTTCCCAGAATAGTTACAGCAGCTTTACTTTGAACTTCCTTAGCATTTGACTGAATAGTCGTATTTTCTTTAACTACTGATTCTTCAATTGGAGAAGCTTCATTTTCAACCTTAGTTTCAGCTTCAATAGGCTGATCTGCTTCTACAGATACAGTATTGTTTTCTACCTTCTCAGCTGGTTGTGTTTCTTCTACGGAAACTGTATTGCTTTCTACGCTTTCAACTGGCTGTACATCTACAGAAGCAGCATTTTTCTCTACGTCTTCAACTGCTTGAGCTTCTTCTACAGGAGTAGTATTTTCAACTAAATTAGTTTCAGTTGTATTAGTATTTTGATTTTTTACTGCTGTGTCTCCATTAATTGACTCAGCATTATAAGTTACTACTTCGTTAGTTGCTTGTTTGTCTACATTATCTGTTTCTACAGAAGAAATCGACCGATCATTTTTTACTTCTTCATTACCAGTTTCACCAGAAGCAGTTACATCATTTTCTACTTCATTATTTTCTTCTGCCGACATAACTTCTGTTTGATTGTCAGTAGTAGATATACTCTGTTCCTCAGTATTTACTACGTTATCCATCGTCTCTGTTATGTCACTAGCTGTACTACTTTCGACTTTTACGCTTTCCTCTGGAGCAACTGTAGTGTCAGCTTGAGCTTCCTGATTATTAACCCCCATAAAGGTTAAACCAATTAATACAGAAGCAGCCCCTACAGTAAACTTACGAATAGAGAAGCGTTGCTTTTGCGGTCTAATTTTTCGCATTTTTTCACTATAATTGTTCTTGGAAACCATAATTTTATACTCATACTTCTAGTATTAGGTGAGTATTAAGTTATAGCTTTCTTGCTAGTAAAGAGCATATATAAAGCGCTTACTTTCACCTTTATAATAATTGTTTTTTACATTAAGTAAGTATACGAACAATCTATGATTTAATTATGTACAATTTATGATATTTATGTGAATTTGTAATTTATTTATGTCTATATTTTGTTTATATATCACTAAGAATGCGATTTCATTAAACAGCAATATTAAATACTATACGATTTAATATCATATATACATTATTTATTAAACAAAAAAAGTAAGATTCTAAATTTTTTCAGAATCTTACTTTTTTAATTAGTTATTTTTATTCATCCGGGTCTTCAGAAACAGGTTTCTTCCAGAAACTCATAATTAGACCAGCTACAATTGAACCAACAATTGTAGCTACGAAGTAAAGTAAAATGTGGTTAGATAATGGAGATACCCATAGTCCTCCGTGAGGAGCTGGTACTTGGATATGCCATAGTCCAACAAGTAAACCACCAACTGCTGAACCAATTACACAGGAAGGAATTACACGACCTGGATCAGCTGCAGCAAATGGAATAGCACCTTCAGTAATGAATGAGAAACCTAAAATCCAGTTTGATACACCAGCACGACGTTCTTCCTTAGTGTAACGGTTCTTAAAGAAAGTAGTACCAATTGCAGTAGCAAATG
>CANRQR010000025.1 GCA_947641735.1 uncultured Lactobacillus sp. | reverse complement strand
AATTTATAAATTTGTTAAACTAAAGAGTGATTTTTTAGTATAATAAAATTAAATTTAATTAAAAAGGTTGGTAAGTAATGACAGAATTAATCTCAATTAAAGATTCTTCTAAACATGTAGACCAAGAAGTTAAAATGCATGTTTGGTTAACTGATAAACGCTCAAGTGGTAAGATTATCTTCTTACAATTACGTGATGGAACAGCATTTTTCCAAGGCGTTATTCGTAAGAATGATGTTTCTGAAGAGGTTTTCGAAGCTGCTAAATCTTTGCGTCAAGAAGCTAGTTTTTACATCACTGGTACTGTTCACGAAGATAAGCGTTCCCACTTCGGCTATGAAATTCAAATTTCAGATTTAGAAATTGTTTCTAACAATGAAGGTTACCCAATTGGTAATAAGGAACATGGGGTTGACTTTTTACTTGATAATCGTCATTTATGGTTAAGATCTAAGCGTCCATTTGCTATTATGCAAATTAGAAATACTATGTTTAAAGCAACTATTGATTTCTTCGAAAAAGAAGGATTCATTAAGTTTGATGCTCCTATCTTTATGCACTCTGCTCCAGAAGGCACCACTCAATTATTCCATGTTGAGTACTTCAACAACGACGCTTACTTGTCACAATCCGGTCAATTATATGGTGAAGCTGGTGCTATGGCGTATGGAAAGATCTTTACTTTTGGACCAACATTCAGGGCAGAAGAATCTAAGGGACGTCGTCATATGACAGAATTCTGGATGATGGAACCAGAAATGGCATGGATGCATCAAGATGAATCTTTAGATATCCAAGAAAGATACTTGGCTTATATGGTTAAACAAGTCCTTGAAAATAATGAATACGAATTAAAGATTTTAGGTAGAGATCCTGAAAAATTACGTCCAACAACAGAAGGTAACTTTACTCGTCTTTCATATGATGATGCTATTAAAATGCTTCAAGAAGCTGGCCGTGATATTAAATGGGGCGATGACTTCGGTGCACCTGATGAAGGATACATTTCAGAACAATTTGATCGTCCAGTCTTCATCGTTAACTACCCAACCACAATTAAGCCTTTCTACATGAAGAAGAATCCTGATAATCCTAAAGAATACTTATGTGCTGATGTAATTGCACCAGAAGGATACGGTGAAATTTTCGGTGGTTCTGAACGTGAAGGTAACTACGAAATTTTGAAACAACAAATTGAAGAAGCTGGCTTAGATCTTAAAGATTATCAATGGTATCTTGATCTTCGTAAGTTCGGTGGTGTTCCTCATTCAGGATTTGGTATGGGATTTGAACGTACTATTGCCTGGGTATGTCACCTTGATCATATTCGTGAAGCAATTCCATTCCCAAGACTAATTAACAGAATGCAACCATAATTTAATATAATTTAAAAAGTTGAACTAAGTTAGTTCAGCTTTTTTTGAAAGGAAAATCATATGGCATCTTTTGCCACTATTCAAAAAGAAGGCTTTACAGTTATTTCTAATAGTCTTTTACGATATTACCCGACTTTAAAATTATCTGAAATCGAAGCTATGCTTTTATTGCAATTAGAAGCTTTTAAACAGGCAAATAATTTTTTCCCTAGTGATAATGAATTGTCTGAACGAATGAACTTATCTCCTGTTGAGATTTCTCAAATAATTCAAGATTTAATCGATAAGGAAATAATTGAACTAGGGCAAAAAAGGGATAAAGAGGGGAGGATTACTAATTTTTATGATTTAAATCTCTTGTATCAAAAATTAGATAAAATTATTGATGAAAATGACGCAAATAATGACGATCAATTTAATCTAACTTCTGACGTGGAAGAAAAAAGAAAAGTAAATCCTCTTCAAGAATTGGTTAGACAATTTGAAATTGAATTTGGACGACTTTTAAGCCCAATAGAAAAGCAAGAAATCGCAGCGTGGCTTAATATCGACCACTATAATCCTGAAATTGTAAAATTAGCACTTAGAGAGGCTATTTTGGCTCAAGTGTATAATTTTAAATATGTTGATCGAATTTTATTGAATTGGCAACGTCATGGTCTTAATACACCAGATCAAATTAAGAACTTTCTTCAACGAAACTAGGTGATTAGATGGAAAAGCTTTTATCTGATGAAGAGGCACGATTAGTTTTAAAAAGAATTCTTGCACTTTATCCAGACGCAAAAGGTGAATTACACTGGGATACAAAGTTTCATTTGTTATGTGCTGTTTTAATGAGTGCACAGACAACTGATAAAATGGTTAACAAAGCAACGCCTAAGTTCTTTAGCGATTATCCAGATAGTGCAAGCTTGGCTCAAGCGGATATTAAAGATATTGAAGATCATATTCGAACAATCGGCTTATATCATACTAAAGCTAAGCATTTAAAAGAGACAGCACAAATTATTACAGAAAAATTTAATGGTAAAATTCCCAAGGATAAAAAAGTTTTAATGACTCTTCCTGGGGTAGGAGAGAAAACTGCAAATGTTGTTTTAGCTGAGGGCTTTAAAGTACCTGCAATTGCAGTTGATACACATGTTTCCCGTATCTCTAGGCGATTTAAAATAGTGGATGAGAAGGCTACGCCACATGAAGTAGAAAAAAGACTAGAAGAATTGTTGCCAGAAGATGAATGGATTAGAACACACCATGCCATGATTTTATTTGGTCGGTATACAATGCCAGCTAGAACTAAAAATCAAGATCCATATTCTTTTTTGCCACCATTAAAATAGCTTAGTTTTAAGTACAAAATAAGAAAATACCACAGAAGTTTATTATCGCTTCTGTGGTATTTCTTTTGCTATATTTTAGTGATTATTGGAGTTGTTTTTCTGATTCTGTTGTTGGTTTTGATTGTTGTTTTGATTATTTTGGTTTTGTTGTTGCGAATTGTTGTTATTTTGTTGATTGTCAGATCTGTTTTCGTTTTGTTGATTATTATTCTGATTATTAGAAGTACGATTTTCAGAAGTAGATAATTGTTTTTGACTAGAAGATTGTTGAGATCTACTTGATGATGAAGAGCTACTTTGGGAATGAGATTGTCCCTTAGAAGAAGTATCATCTTCAGTATCAATTCTTGTATCAATGTCATCGTCTTCTTCATCTTTACGTTTGTCAACAGTTACTTCGCTGTATGGATTACTTGGCGCATGTCCCTTAACAAATAATTGCCAACTAGAGTTACTTGCATTTGGAGAAACAACTTTATCCTGTGTACCATTAGCAATTCTGCGTCTAACAACTGTACTTGGTTTGTTCCAATCTTTATTAGCTTTATCTTTCATTAGGTAGGACATCATTTGTTTATATAAAAGTTGAGCCGATGAGGCACCAACGCCAGATGGTGTACCATCTTTCAAATTATCGTAACCAGTCCAAATTCCTATTGAATAAAGTTTAGTATAGCCAACAAACCAAGAATCTTTTGGAGAATTCTTATATTGAGGATATCTCACTAATTCTTCATCAGAATATTTAACTGTACCTGTTTTACCAGCTTCATAAAGATTTTTAATTCGTGCCTGTGTTCCTGAGCCTTTAGTTAAAACGCCTTTCAGCATGTCAGTCATTATGTAAGCTGTTGATTCTTTCATAACCTTAGTACCATTGCTATCATAATTTCTAGTCAAGCCATCAGGTGTTTCAATTTTAGAAACAAATTGTGGTTTATGGTAAATACCATTATTAGCAAATGCTGCAAATGCACCAGCCATTTGCAGAGAAGAAGCATTTGCACCGATCGCAACTGACAAGCCTGAATCAGAGGGAACATTAACACCCATTTTTCTCGCAAATAGTGAGGCACGTGCAACACCGACTTTACTTAAAGTTTTAACTGCAGGTACGTTTCTAGATTGTTCTAGGGCGTGACGCATGGTTATTTTTCCTTCGTATTTGTTATCCCAGTCATATAGCTGAATATTAGTACCAGGGTAGACATATTTAGAATCGTCTAACATGTGAGATGTTGGCCAATTTAAATATTCAATCGCTGGACCATAGTCTAAGACAGGCTTAATAGTAGAACCGGTAGAACGCCCAGTTTGAACCGCACGATTTAAACCTAATTGAACTGATGGAAGTTTACGTCCACCAATAATAGCAATAACATGTCCTGTTCTTGGATCAACAATTGTAGCACCAACTTGCATCTTATCGTTTGTAAATGGTACAGAACCATCATTTACTAGATCGTAGAGTTTTTGTTGAGCATCTTGATCAATATTGACAGTAATCTTTAAGTTATCGTTATAAGGATTAAATCCTTTACTCTTAACCTCACTAATTACTTCTTTAATATATGGATCATCTACTTTTCTTAATTCTGAAGTAGCATTATTTTTTCTAGGTTGTAATCCTTGAGTGATTGGTTCATTAATTGCCTCTTTGTATTGGGCTTTAGAAATCTTATCATTTCTAAGCATTGATTTTAAAACAATGTCACGTCTATATTTAGCTTTTTCAGGATATACATATGGATCATAAGTAACAGGAGCATTAGGCATGCCTGCAAGAAGAGCAGTTTGTGCTAAATCAAGATCTTTTAGATCTTTACCATAGTAATAATCTGCGGCAGTTCCCATACCGTAATTACCATAGTTCATATATACTTTATTAATATAGAACTCTAAAATTTGTTCTTTGCTAAATTCTCGTTCAACCTTCATTGAAAGCCAAGCTTCTTGAGCCTTTCTTCGAAGGGTTCTTTGAGAAGCAGCTGTAGAGAAGACTGAGAGTTTAACTAATTGCTGAGTAATAGTAGATCCACCAGCGGCTACGCCTTTACTTCTAGCATTAACTAAAACTGAACCGATAATTCTGATGGGATCAAGTCCAATGCCTTCTTTATAAAAACGTCTATCTTCGACGGAAATGATGGCATTTTTAAGTTCTTTAGGAATCTCTTCATTATTAACATAAGTTCGTTTTTCAGATCCTAAAGAAAGAAGAAACTTACCATCTCTGGTGTACAGACTACTTGTCCCTCCACTTTGAAGTTGAGCTTGCGAAATGCTTGGCGCATCTTTAGCGTAGTATGCAAATAAACCTATGCCAGAAACAACAACTAACATTGCTACAATAAAGAACCACTTAATTACTTGTAGCCAAATTCGTTTGCGAGACTTACCTTTATTAGGGTGAAGGTTTGCCATTCTAGAATTAGTTGGCCTTTGATTATTATCTGCCATTCTTTTTTGTTCCTATCTATCTATAAAATTATCTATTGCATCCAAATATGGAAGCGTTGGTTGAAATCCACTCTCAATTTCAACAGAATTATCAATCAATTCTTGAAGGGTCATTGAACTCTTATGCGGTGTTCTCCAAGCCTCAATTACGAAGCTGGCAGGAGTTACAAAGTAGCGATTAAGAGTTACAAAACGAATAATTGTAAAGCAGATTCCTTTTTGCTTTAAACATCTTTCAAGATGAATAATTTGATGTTCATGGAAGTTCTTTAAAGGAAACGATCTTTTATTTCTGGTTTCCTTTGCTTCAAAGTCTAAATATTTTCCTTGATATACGCCATTATAATCCGTTGTAGAGGCTTGCCGAAAGTATGCTTCTTTAATAACTGCACGGGAGCGTTTAGGATAATCAACTTTAACAATCTGAACCGGAGTTGGCTTTTTGTGAACTACAGCAATATCTTCAAGAAGATAATATTTATTTGATTCATTTATTTGCTGTTCAAGGTTCATTCCACGATCAGAGAATACTACATCTTTGCGATGTTTTTGTTTTCTTGGATGCAAAAGGTCAGTTTGATCTTTAGTATAATGTGTTAAACTGCCTGTTGGATATTTTACCATCAACATCACTCCTGTTTAGAATTATAGCAAAGATTTTAAATCATTTTTAGAGAAAGAGGAATCAGTAATGAAGCGTTTGTGGGTTACTGGATATCGTTCTTATGAATTAAGCATATTTAGTGATAAAGATCCAAAATTAGCTGTAATTAAATATGCACTAAATAATTATTTTAAAAGATTACTTGAAGAAGGAAAAATAGATTGGGTAATTAGCGGGGCAAATCTTGGAATTGAACAGTGGGCTTTAGAAACAGCAGTTCAACTACAAGATGAATACGATATTCATACAGCCTTAATGACGCCATATCTTGAATTTTCTAAAAGATGGAATGAAAATAACCAAACGAAATATCAAAATTTACTCGAACAAGTTGATTTTACAGCTTCTACGTCGAATTATCCTTATATGAGTCCATCTCAATTAAAAAATTATCAGAATTTTATGCTGGGGCATACTGATCGTGCGGTTTTAATCTACGACCCAGAGCATCCTGGTAAGCCTAAGTACGATTATGATGTTATAGAAAAATATCAAGAACAACATGATTATCCAGTTGATATAATTGATTTTTATGATTTGCAAGAAGCTGCAGAGGAATATGAAGAAAATCATCGACAAGAAAATGATTTTTATTGATTATTTATCGATACTTAAAAATATAAGTCTAATATAATAAAAAATCTTTTAGAAGATCTCACTATTATTGCTTGAAGAAAGCTTATAACTTATACTAGTTGTATACGATAAAGTGAGTGCCATTGAGCTATAAACTAGTTAACACTTTATCGCCTAAATAAAAAACAGACAATTGTCTGCAAATAAGGAGTTTGACGAAACAAATGGCAAGTTTAAATGATATTCAATTAAATCCACAAAGTATTTTAAAAAAACAATTTAGAACTAAGATGAAGGGCTATGATTCGGACGAAGTTGATTCATATCTTGATACAATTATTTCTGATTATAGTACCTTTGCTACAATTATCGAAGATTTACAAACTCAAATTAGTGAGTTAAAAGAACAAAATAAGAATAATCAAGCATCAAGTCAAAGTACAGCGCCAAAATTAGACTTTAAAAATGAAGAAATTGAAGATGACGTTAAAACTTATACGCCTCGCACTGTACAAAAGCCTGCTATCGGTAGTAATACTGATGACAAGGAAACACCAGAATTAACTACCAATGTTGCTATGATTCAACGTATTTCTACTTTAGAGCGTAAAGTTTACAATCTTGAACAAAGAATGAATCAACAAGATAGAACTTACCAAGCTAATTAAAAGTATGATATAATAGTTATTGCAAATTTCGAGCGATCGCGGTTAACTTATGTTAGCTGAGGAAAGTCCACGCACGCACAAGCTGAGATGCTTGTAGTTTTTGTACTCAGCCCAATAAGCTGGGGGACTTGTTTTTAACAAGTTACGGCGGAAAAAGCACTAAATCATTTTTTGACATGTGTGACTATCCTGAAAAGTGCCACAGTGACGAAGCAGTAAAGGAAACTTTACTGGTGGAACGAGGTAAACCCTGCAAGCGGGCAACCCAAATTTGGTAGGGGCGCTTTTGTCTAAGCAAATGAACTAAAGACAAAGTCATTTTTATGAAGATAGATGGTCGCTGAAGATAGGATTTAACCGGATCCTATTGGAACAGAACGTGGCTTATAGAAATTTGTAGGTTAGGGTTGAGCTTTGGCTCAACCTTTTTTTATAGAAAAATTTAAGAAGATAGAGAAAATAACGATGAAAGAATATACATTATATGCAACAATGGGAGCTGGTTTTGAGAGCGTTGTTGCTAAAGAGTTAAATAATTTGGGCTATAAAACAAGTACAGAGAATGGACGTGTCTTTTTCAAAGGAACACAGGAAGATATTGTTAAGACAAACTTGTGGCTTCGAAGTGCTGATCGAGTAAAAATTTTGTTAAAAGAATTTAAAGCTACTAGTTTTGATCAACTATATGATGAAGTCTATAGTTATGATTGGGCAGAATTATTACCAGTAGATGCTCAATTCCCGGTAAAAGGAAGAAGTGTACGTAGTAAATTACATTCTGAGCCAGATGTACAATCAATTGTAAAAAAGGCCATCGTAGATAAGCTAACAGATCAATATCGTAGACGTGGCTTTTTACCAGAAAGTGGTGCCGAATATCCATTAGATATACATATTTATAAAGATGTGGCACGTCTAAGCTTAGATACTACTGGACAAAGTTTGTTTAAACGTGGATATCGTGTTGAACATGGTGGTGCACCTTTAAAAGAAAATTTTGCTGCAGGATTAATTGAATTAACACCATTTGATGGTACGCATCCTTTTATTGATCCAATGACTGGATCAGGAACAATTGCCATTGAAGCTGCTTTAAAAGCTAAAAATGTGGCTCCAGGCATTTGGAGAAAATTTGCTTTTGATAATTTTGATTGGTTTGATAAAAAACTTCATCCTGAATTAGTAGAAAAAGCAAAAGCTCAAGAAAAGCAAGATCATGCACCAATTTTAGCAAGCGATATTGATCAATCAATTTTAGAAATTGCAAAGGTTAACGCTCATAATGCTGGAGTATTACAAGACATTAAATTTAAACAAGTTGCTGTAAAGGACTTTTCAACTGACTTAGAAAATGGAGTTATTATTGCTAACCCTCCTTACGGTAAACGACTTAAAGATCGTGAAGCAGCTGAAAAAATTTATGAAGAGATGGGACAAACTTTACGACGACTTTCTTCATTTAGCCAATACTATTTAACTTCTGATCCGCAATTTGAAAAGTATTTTGGTGCTAAGGCCACTAAAAAGAGAAAATTCTATAATGGTAATTTAAGAACGGATTATTATCAATATTGGGCAAATAAGAGATAAGAATGTTAACGCAAGATAAAAAGACAAGCTTTTGGGTCATTAGCGATACGCATTTAATTGCCGATAGTCTACATGACCATGGGCAAGCTTTTTCACAAATGCAAAAAACTAGTCAGGGTAAAGATCTTTATTATCAAGAAATAGCACTCAGCGCTTTTGCAAGAATGGCAGAAGAAAAGAAGCCAGCAGCAATTATTGTTACTGGGGATGTAACCTTTAATGGAGAAAGAGTTTCTGCTGAAAAATTCGCTGAGCTTTTTAAACCACTGACTAAGACAAAATTACTAGTTGTTCCTGGAAATCACGATATTTATGATAGTTGGGCTAGAGAGTTTCGTGGTAAGAAACAATATTATGCTGGTCAAATAAGTCCTAGAATGTGGCGCAACATTTTTAAGAAATCATATGAAAATGCACTTAGTATAGATCGCAATTCGTTAGCTTATAGTGTTCAGCTTAATCCTGATTATTTGCTAATCTTGGCCGATTCTAATGATTACGGAAAAGAAGAATCATCTACTGCACCAGCTACAGCAGGTTTTTTAGGTAAGGAACAAAGAAAATGGATTAAAGAACAACTTCAATATGCGAGTCAAAATAACTTACGCGTGATTTTTTGTATGCATCACAATCTTTATGCTCATAATCCAGCGGTAAATAAGGGATATGTAGTTGACGATTATCGAGAACTACGTAAATTATTGGCTCAATATAATGTAAAGCTAGTTTTTTCTGGTCATATTCATGCTCAAAATATTATGCCACCACAAAATTCGTGTCCGGCTACTGAAATTGTCACAGCTAGCTTTTGTTCTAATGATCAAGGTTATGGTGTAGTTAAGGTTTCTCCTAAAGAAATTAGCTATACTTGCCATCATTTTAAAATGGATGGCTATTTAACTGATAAAGAAAAGCAGAACTGGACTTTAACTCATTTTCATGATTATTTAGAAAATATTCAGTTGGGAACTATTTCAGCTGAACTCATGCAGAATGAATTGTATCGAAATCACGATGATTTAATGACCGTTCGACAAATGGGACGTCTTTTTGGCGAGATAAATTATCATTTCTTTACCGGGAAGAATCATATTGACTTAGAGGAACTGCAAAAACTTAAAAAGTCTGCAATTTATCAGCGATTAATTGCAGAAAATCCACAGTATGAACTCTATTTACAGACTCTCTACGATACGTCTACGCATGATAATTTACATGTGAAAATTAGATATTAAAAAAGGCGAATACTACATGAGATTTGTAGTGTTCGCCTTTTTAATCTTTAACTGCCTGAGAATTAACATTTAGAAGTGGTTTACCATTTTCATCAAAATAGGAATCTAAGTCTCGACACCAAATCATTGCCATTGTGTGTTGACCAACATGAACTCCAACTACTGGACCGATAATACTTTGATCAACCTTAACTTTAGGAAAACTTGTTTGATAATCGTTAATCCATTCAGCTTCTCTTTCTGCATCATCTGCATGGAAAATTGTTAATTGAATTGGATAAGGCATATTCGACGTTAGCTTATCAAAGTCCTTTTTAATATGATTGTAGGCACGCTTGTATTGCCTTTCTTTAGCAATTGCAGAAATTTTACCTTCGTTTTGTACATCCATTGATAGAATGGGCTTGATTTTTAGAATAGAACCGACAAAGCTAGCCGCATTAGATAAACGACCTGTTCGCTTTAAATGATTTAAGTTGTCTACCATAAATCTTACATCTGTAGTATTTCTTAAGTCTTTTAGGTCATGCATAATTAAGTCAATATCAGCACCAGCTTTTACTAGTCGCCCAGCTAAAATAGCAGCATCTGCTTCACCCGCACAGGTGATTTTACAGTCAAAGGGATGAATCTTAATCCGTGTTTCTTCATTTGCTATGCTTAATACATTATTGTAAAAATTAGAGATTCCACTTGAGAGCGTAATAATAATTAAATCTGTGTAACTCTCATCAACATATTTATCAACATACTTTTTAACTGTTCCGACTGAAGGTTGAGACGTAGTAGGAAGAGTAGTAGATGTATTTAGCTTCTCATAAAATTCATGAAAACCAATATCAATTAAGTCTAGATATTCTTTTTTGTCCCAGATGATTGGAATCGGTAATACATCAATACCGTATTTTTCACATTGTTCTTTAGTTAAATAGGATGAACTGTCAGTTAAAACGCCAATCTTCATAAAGTTATTTACCTCCATATGTTTGCTTAACATTATAGTCTAGAAAGCCTATTTAAACAAAAACGTAAATTTACGTTATTTTTGTTACAATAGAGGTAATCAATAAATAGGGTGTGACCTAAATTCTAAATCATGAAAAAACATTTTATTTTTTTAGGAGCTCCTGGAGTAATTTATTACTCTTGGCTCTTAGCACTGATTTTTGTAGCCTTTATCATTGGATATGAAAGCAATAAATCAATTAGCTATCCTGCAATTATTTTAGGAGCTATTTTTGTGGTTATTGTTATCTATACTTGGCTTAATTCTTACTTTCAAAAAGAAACAGATGATTTTTGGGTAAAACTACCGTACCGTCAAAAATTTAAGCTTCAAAGTTTAGAAATTAAATGTCAATGGAAGGCATTCGTAATCTATAAAGCAAAAAGTAAAATTAATACTTATTTGTTTTTAGCACTTAAAAGAAAGAAGAAATGAATTTGAAGTCAGATATCGAGATCGCACAAAGTACTAAGGAATTACCAATTACAGAAATTGCCAAAAAAATTGGCCTTAAGCCTGAAGAAATTGAACTTTATGGCAGCGATAAGGCTAAGATTAGTTGGAGTGGTATTAAGCGAATTAAAAAAAATAATAAGCTTGGTAAGCTAATCTTAGTCACTTCAATTAGTCCAACTCCTGCTGGTGAAGGGAAGTCAACCATTACTATTGGGTTAGGGGATGCGATTAGCAACCAACTTCACAAAGATACCTTAATTGCATTAAGAGAACCCTCAATGGGACCTGTTTTTGGGTTAAAGGGTGGAGCTACTGGTGGTGGTTATGCGCAAATCATCCCCATGGAAGATATTAACTTGCACTTTACAGGAGATATGCATGCTCTAACTAGTGCTATTGATACTTTAGCTGCTTTAGTTGATAACTATATTTATCAGGATAATAGCTTAGAGCTAGATCCAAATCGAATTTTGTTAAAACGTGGAATTGACGTTAATGATCGTACTTTAAGGAAAATCACTATTGGACAAGGATCACGTTTTAATGGAATTGAACATGAAGCCAGCTTTGCAATTACAGTAGCTAATGAATTGATGGCTATTTTATGTTTAGCAACTGACATTAATGACCTAAAGAAACGAATTGGAAATATTTTAGTTGGCTTTTCTGTTAAAGATGAACCTGTTTATGTTAAAGACTTAGGGTTTGAAGGAGCTATTGCTGCTCTTTTAGCAACTGCATTAAAGCCTAATTTAGTTCAAACGCTTGAACATACTCCTGCAATTGTTCACGGTGGACCATTTGCAAATATTGCACATGGTGCAAATTCAGTTATTGCTACTAATACAGCTTTACATTTAAGTGACTATGTTTTAACTGAGGCTGGCTTTGGCGCAGATCTTGGTGGACAGAAATTTATGGATTTTGTTTCAAATCACCTAGATAAGCGTCCAGATGCAGTTGTCGTTGTTGCAACTGTTAGAGCATTGAAGTATCAAGCTGAAGGAACAACTGATCACTTAGATGAAGAAAATATCCCAGCGCTAGAGAAGGGATTTGCTAACTTAAAGCGTCATATGGAAAATATGGCACACTATGGTGTACCGGTAATGGTGTTAATTAATAAATTTGCTAGCGATACTGATCAAGAACTGTCTAAGCTAAAAGAACTTGTTCAAAAGGATGGGTTTGAATGTGAAGTTGTTTCTTATCATGATGAAGGCTCTAAAAGCGGAATTAAGGCAGCTGAGAAGGTAGTAGAGTTAACTAATAAAGTTGGTGACTTTACCTCCGTTTATCAGTCAGAAGATTCTGTTGAAGAAAAAATTAGTAAAATTGCTCATAATATCTATCATGCTAAGGATATTGAATATTCAGATAAGGCTAAGACGCAATTAGCTGAAATTAAGAAAATTGATAAAAATCACCTACCAGTAATTATTGCTAAGACGCAATATAGCTTTACTGATAAAAAGAAAATTTTAGGAGCACCAGAAGACTTTACTTTGCATGTTAAAGATCTGGCATTAAAAAATGGTGCTGGTTTTATCGTTGTTGCAACTGGTTCAATTTTAGATATGCCAGGATTACCGAAACATCCTGCAGCCTTAGATATTGATGTAGATAATGATGGAAAGATTTCAGGATTGTTCTAATGAATAAAGCTAAACAAGCCTTATATTTAATAATTTCTTTATTAGTAGTTATAGCTGATCAGGTTTTAAAAAGTTATATCGTCTCAAATTTTAAAATCGGTGAAGAAAAAACAGTTATTCCGGGTATTTTATCATTTACTTACTTACAAAATGATGGGGCTGCCTGGAATATCTTTAGCGGTCAAATAGTTTTATTCTATTTGATTAGTATCGCTGCAATTGCAGTTGTAATTTATTATCTTTTTAATCCCAGATATAAAAATGGTCTCTTTGATACTGGTTTAGCTTTAGTCTTAGGCGGAATTATTGGTAATTTTATTGATCGCTTACATCTCAAATATGTAATTGATATGCTGCAGTTAGATTTTATTAATTTTAATATTTTTAACGTTGCGGATAGTGCGATTACCATTGGAATTATCCTAGTTTTTATCTATTTAATATTTATTAGTGAAAGGGACTAGAGGACAAGAATTAAATGACTAAAGATTATAGGTTAGTAATTAACGGAGAAAAGGGACGTTTAGATAAAATTATTGCGGATAAAGTCACCGATTTGAGTCGAACTAAAATTAAAGAATTGGTAAATGATCAAAATATTTTAGTTAATGATAAAGCTGAAAAGGTATCTTATAAAGTTCAGTCTGGGGATGTAATTAAGATTACAGTTCCTCCGGTTAAGCCATTGACTTTAGAACCCCAAAATTTGCATCTTGATATTGTATATGAAGATGAAGATGTAATAGTTGTTAATAAGCCTCAAGGGATGGTTGTTCATCCCTCAGCAGGTCACCCTGATCATACTCTTGTAAATGGTTTGCTCTACCATACCAAAAATTTAGCTGATAGTCCTGAAAGCTTTCGCCCAGGAATTGTACATCGAATTGACAAAGATACTTCTGGCTTATTAATGGTTGCTAAAAACGATCGTGCTCGCGAAAGTTTAGAAAAGCAATTGGCTGAAAAGATTAATAAAAGAGAATATTTAGCAATTGTACATGGTAATTTTGAAACTAAAAATGGAGTTATTGATGCGCCTATTGGTAGAAATCCTAATAATAGAAAGCAAATGGCGGTTAATCCTAAAGGGAAAGCTGCAGTAACGCATTTCACAGTACTAGAACAATTTAAAAACTATAGTCTAGTTAAGTGTATTCTTGAGACAGGAAGAACTCATCAAATTAGAGTTCATATGAAATATATTGGGCACCCTCTGGCAGGAGATCCACTGTATGGTCCTAAGAAGACGTTAGCTGGTCATGGACAATTTTTACATGCTAAAACTTTAGGTTTTTATCAACCATCAACTAACGATTGGCTTGAATTTACTGCACCATTACCAACAATTTTTGAAAAACAATTAGAAAATTTACGACAAGAAATGAAGCATTAATTTATGAAACGATATTTGATTCTTGAAGATGGAACAGCTTTTTCGGGACATGGATTTGGTGCACCAATTACTGCAACGGGTGAATTAGCCATTCAAACCAGTAACTTTGGTTACCAAGAAGCAATTTCAGATCCAGCAAACTTTGGTAAAATTTTAGCTTTTACAACTCCAATGATTGGCGGTAGTGGAATAAATGCAATTGATTATGAATCGATTGATCCAAGTGTTAGAGGAATAATTGCTAATGACATTGCATTTCATATTTCTGCAAATCCAACTTTTCAAGATCTAGACGATTTTTTAAAAGAAAAGAGGATACCAGCAATTTATGGAGTTGATACCCGAGCTTTAGTCCAAAAGTTAAAAAATAAAAGAGTAATTAAGGCCTCAATTATGGATACTGAGGATGCACATGCATTCGATCAAATTAAGGCTCTTGTCTTACCCAAAAATAAAACGGCACAAATTTCGACAACTCATCCATATGCGGCACCAAATGTTGGAAAAACCGTAGCAGTTATTGATCTAGGATTAAAGCACTCATTATTACGCTCGCTTTCTTTGCGCAAAATTAACAGTGTTGTTTTGCCGTATAATGCATCAATTTATGACATTATTAGTCTTCGTGCAGACGCTATTGTTATTTCTAATGGACCAAGCAGAGTAGAAGAGATAGCACCTTTCTTAAAGCCAGTATTTGATAAATTTTATGGTAAATTACCTATTTTAGGAATTGGGTTAGGCTTTTTAGCTATTAGTAATTATTTGAATTTAGAATTATTAGATTTAATTCCCGCTTATAATGGCAGTAATTTCCCAGTTATTGAACAAACTAATAATCGTATTTGGCAAACAGCCATGAATATTGATCAGTTAGTTGTTCCTGATAGTTTGTCATTAAATTTATCTCGTAAGTATTTTGATCTAAGATCAGATCTTTTAGCTGGCTATTGTATTAAGGAAGATAAAGTATTAGCGGCTGCGTTTAATCCGGAAGGCTCACCCGGAAATTTTGATGCTGCTAGTATCTATGATCAGTTTATGAATATGATGGAGTAAAATATGCCTTTACATAACGAAATTAATAAAGTACTTGTCATTGGAGCTGGGCCAAGTATTGTTGGAGAAGTTTCAGAACTTGATATTCTTGCTAAACAAGCCTTAACAGCATTTGCAGAGAGTAATGTTCAAGTAGTCTTAATTAATCCTAATCCAGCAACTGTTACTACAGATCCTCGAGCTAATGTAAATGTATATCTTGAGCCAATGACGCTACCTTTTGTTAAGCGGATTATTAGAATGGAAAAACCAGATGCAATTATTCCTGCTTTTGGCGGAAAGCCAGCTTTAAAACTGACTAAAGAACTATTAGAGTCTGGTATTTTAACTCAAATGAATATTGAGTTGTTAACAATCAATAGTTTAGCTCTTAGCTTATCAAGCCCACATAACTTTTATACTTTTCTTAAGACTAATAAGATTTCGGTTGCTAATCAATGGCTTCTTGAAAAAGAAGACGATTTAAAGCGTGTAATTGAACATGCACACTTTCCATTACTTTTGGCAAAAAAACAACACTATCGTCCTGATAATACGATTTCATTAGAGAATTTAAAGCAATTAGAACAATATTTTTTGGATGAAGAAAATGACGATCATTTTCAGTGGAAAGATTATCGTATAAGCGAAGATCTATCAAATTGGGAAGAATTGATCTTTGATATTATTCGAGATAATAATGGTAATTTTTGCTTTGTTGGAAATACTGGAAGCTTGGAGCCTGTTGGTATCAATTCATCTGACTCGTTATTAGTAACGCCGATTTTAACCAGAAATAATAATCAAATTCAGCGATTAAGAAATTGCTGTCGTAAGATTGCTAATTGCCTTAATTTACATGGAGCACTGAGTATTCATTTTGCAGTTAAACAAGCAGGTGAGGACTTTAATTTTAAGGTATTAAGCGTAAAACCACGTTTAACACAAACTAGCTTAATTTCGTATCGAAGTGGCGTATATTCAATTGGGTATGTAACTGCTAAGGTTGCGCTTGGATATAACTTAAATGAAATTACTGATCCACAGTCTGGAATATCAGCAGCAGTTGATCCGATTCAAGATGCTTGTTTTGTAAAACTACCATATTGGTCATTTACTGAGGCTGGTTATAATCACTATTTTCTCAATAATAAAACTGCTTCTGGAGGTCAAGCATTAGGAGTAGGACGCAACTTTGAAAGTGCATTTTTAAAAGCTTTGCAAGCTACTACAGGTTTTTCAAATAATATAAAAACCTTTGAAAAAGAGTGTAAAAAAAGTGAAGAGCAATTATTGCAAGATCTAAGTAAACCTACTGAACTACATTTAATTATTCTTTTGGCAGCTATTGCTAAAGGAATTAGTTATCATACTTTGCATAAGGTTTTGCATGTGCACCTAGTATTTTTGCAAAAGTTTAATCATATTTTGATTTTACTTAAGAAATTGCAAAATGATGAACTTACTGCTGATTTACTACTTAAGGTGAAAAAAAATGGCTTTTCTAATCGATTAATTGCTGAAGTAACGCATCAAGACGAAAAAGACATTTCTAACCTATGTAAAAAATGGTCAATTAAACCAAGTTATATTGAAATTGATGGGACAGCTGGTTTAATTCATCCTAATATTCAAGCTGTCTATAGTAGTTATGGAATTGAGGATGAAATAAAACCACTTTCTAATGCAAAGAAGTGCCTTCTCTTGGGATTAAAGCCATTTCAGGTATCATTAACAGATGAGTTTGATTATATGCTTTATCATGCTGCCGAGACTCTAAAAGAGCAAGGAATAAGCCCAGTTATTATTAGTAACAATCCTGAAAGTATTAGTGCAGCATACAATGTATGTGATCGAGTATATTTTGAACCGATTACGCTAGAAAATATCTTAGATGTAGCTAATAAGGAAAATATTAAAGAAATTGTAACTCAATTTTCTGGTAAACAAATTAATGAGTATCGACTTCAATTACTAGAACATGGATTAGCAATTTTGGCACAAAATAACTTGAATGAGATCTTAAAAGAGGATCATTCTAATGAAGTATATCAAGCAGGCGTTAAACCAGTTCCTGCACTTCAATGTGATAATGAAGATAAAATTTTTGATTTTGTAAAGCAAATTGGATTTCCTGTTTTAATTGGCGGTTCAAGCAATGGTAAGAAGCAAAAATCCGCAGTTGTTTTTGATTTACCTGCACTACAAAGATACATTGCTGAAAATGCATTAGAGCACATAACTATTTCTAAGTTTATTGAAGGTAAAAAATATGAAGTGACTGCTATTTCTGATGGAGAAAATGTTACTATTCCTGGAATTATTGAACACTTTGAACAAACTGGATCTCATGCCAGTGATTCAATTGCTGTTTATCGTCCGCAAAATCTATCTACTAATGATCAACGTAGATTGAGGGATAGCGCAATTAGTATTGCTACTAATTTACATTTAAAAGGACCAGTTAATTTACACTTTTTACTTGCCAATAATCAAATATATTTGCTACAAATAAAAAGCTATTCTGGTCATAATGTTGCTTTTTTAACTAAGGCATTAAAACGAGATATTACGTCAATTTCTATGCAAGTTTTACTTGGTAAAAAATTATCTGAATTAGAATTATCAAGTGATATTTGGCCTTCGAATGATTTAATTCATGTAAAGATGCCTGTCCTTTCATATTTATCCTATCAGAGTGAAAATACATTTGATTCTAAAATGAAAACATCTGGTAGTGTAATGGGACGTGCTAAACATTTACCTACAGCTTTATTTAAAGGTTATGCAGGTAGTGATTTGATGATTTCAACTTATGGAACGGTCTTTATTTCAGTTAAAGATTCAGAAAAACATAACGCGATTAAAATCGCTGCTAGATTTCATAGATTAGGATTTAAACTTTTAGCAACTGAAGGAACAGCAAATGTATTAGCTGAAGAAGGTATTACAACGGGAATTATTGGGAAGGTACAAGAAGGAAGTAATAGTTTGCTTGAAAAGATTAGACAACATCGAATTAATCTCGTAATTAACGTCACAAGTCTCTCGGATTCGGCTAGTCATGATGCCATTATGATTAAAGATGCCGCCTTGAGTACACATATTCCTGTCTTTTCTAGTTTACAATCAGCACAAGATATCTTAGCCGTTCTAGAAACTTTAGCTATGACTACACAGCCGTTGTAATATTTAAATATTTTTTATTATGTAATATAGATATAAAAAATGCTCAAGTAACAGAGTGATATAGTCCTACTTTAGTAGACAGTACAAATATATAAAGTACTATCTATGAAA
>CANRQR010000024.1 GCA_947641735.1 uncultured Lactobacillus sp. | reverse complement strand
ATGCTACTAAGGCCATTAATAATGCTCAAACAAATGATGATGTTAAAGAAGCAGAGACTGAGGGCTTAGAAGACATTAATAGCATTCAAGTTCCAAGCTTAGTTGAAAGCAAGGATGATGCTATTAAGGAAATCGATGATGCTTTGGAGAAGAAGACTGATGAAATCAATGCAGCTGATCTTGATCAAAAGCAAAAAGACGAATTAATCAGTCAAATTACTGATATTGCTACTGAGACTAAGACAAAGGTATTCAATGCTACAACTAATGCAGAAGTTGATGCTGAAGCCGAAGCTGGTATTAAAGCCATCGAAGCTGTGAAGATTCCAGCTCGTACTGCTGACAACAGCAATACTGAAAGTCATGATTCTTCAACTAATGTAACTCCAGATCACAATAATGAAGAAAACAATACTGCTCAGAATACTAACCAAGTAAGCACTAATACTGAGAGTGAAAGTAAGGAACAAACTGTAATTACAAATTCAGTTCAACCTAAGAGAAATGCTGTTCGTCATAAGAATGGCACTCCAGTAAACAAGAAGGCTACTTTACCACAAACTGGTAAGAAGAATAACTCTAACTTAACGTTAGCAGGCGCAGCACTTCTTGGTTTAGCAGGTGTATTCTCATTGTTTGGATTAGGAGACAAGAGAAAAAAGAATAACTAATCATAAATAGTTGATACGAAAAGAGCGATATTTCTGGGAAGGAATATCGCCTTTTTCTATATATTTATTAAGTAGAATAGTAAGCGTCATATAACCGAGTATCTTTTTTAGTCCTTATTTTTCAGGTATTCTAATCTCATCAAATTAATGGAGGTTAAGAATATGATTGAAAAACAACAGCCAATTGTGGCATTAAACCATCCAGTGAGACCGAAAAAGACTCGTCCACCACGTAATAATCTGTTGCTTAGCTTGAAGAAAAATGACTTAGAACTAAGCTTCTATAGTAGTTTAGATCCTGAAATTATGAATAAGCTTTTAGAAAAGATTTTGTCATGATTAAGCTTAGTGACTTGGGCCAAGTCTATATCATTTGTGGTAAGACTGACTTGCGTAAAGGCATTGATGACCTAGCAATCTTAATCAAAGAACAGTTTGAGCTTGACCCCTTAGTGGTAAAGTTTTTCTCTTCTGCGGTGGCAGAAAAGATCGTTTCAAAGCCCTTTGTCGACGTTTAGCAATCAGTTTCAAATGATTAGATAAAACGAGTAACTGGTTTGAAATTCAGACAAGACGTTAATTTTTTTGGCCCATTAGGATATGAATTAGGTCTAACTCAGCTAGATGATGAAGAAAAAGATGCAATTAATCAACATATTAGTTGCTACAAGCAAAGAAGAGATCTTTTAGTAAATGGTAAATTTAGTCAGTTATTACCAATCGGAGATGATCAGAACATCTACGCATGGAGTATGAGAAAAGTTCCTGAACAAGTGGTAGGCTTTTATAGAAAATTAGCACGGCCAAATGAAACCTTAGATCATTATTTAAAGTTGCCAGGTTTATCTAACAAAGTTGAATAGTCAGTCAACGCAGAAATAAGACTTCAAGGACAAGTGTTAACAGAGTTAGATTTACGTTTACCATATTAATTAAATGGCTGAAACCAGAAGATGGCACAAGTGTCAGGAGATTTTCAATCCTTTATTTATGGTGTGAAGAAAATTTAATTTTTATACTAGAATTTTTGATTTTAAAATGAGCAAGAATATAAAATTAGATAATAAAGTCCAAATTTTATCGCCATTGTTTCAAATTAATGAGAGAATTATAGATAAGTTCTGTAAAGATTGGATTTAGAAAATGATATATCAAACTTTCGCTCAATTATATGATCAGTTATTTGATTCAGATATGTATAAAAATTGGGAAAAATTCACTTTGGCTAATATTAAAAAGGTAGATTGTAATTTGCTTGATTTGGCTGGTGGTATTGGACGATTAGCTATTTTATTAGCAAATGATGGTTTAAATGTCACCGTGGCAGACTTTTCCGATGAAATGCTCAGTTTAGCTAGTCAACATAGCATTGAAAACAATGTTTCTATGCAGTTAATTGAAACTGATATGCGAGATTTGAGTGGCCTTGAAAAGTATGATGTAATTACGTGTTATGCAGATTCACTGTGTTATTTGGATGATGAAAATGATTTGCTTCAGGTATTTTCAGAAGTTGCTAATCATTTAGAGAAGGACGGTGTCTTTCTTTTTGATGTAATTACGCCACATCAGACTGATGATGTGTATCCGGGCTTTATGTATAACTATCAAGATGATGATTATTCAAGAGCCTTTATGTGGCAAAGTTATGCGGATGATGATGTTGAGCATGGTGTAATTCACGATCTGACTTTCTTTAATAGAATGGAAGATGGGAAGTACAATCGTTTGTCTGAAACTCATTATGAAAGATCTTATGAATTGCCAGTTATTAAATCGATGCTAACGCAAGCAGGTTTTACTTCTATTGAAGTAGGTTCTGATTTTAGCTTAGAAATGAAAGATAAAAATGCAACTCGTTGGTTTTTTAAGTGCCAAAAATAATTAAAAAATGTCGGTAGATTCATATAGTGGTCTATCGACATTTTTTGATATTTTTAGAATTCAAATTTCCTCATAAAAATAGGAGTAGTGCGGTGATCAATATAATCTGCGCTTTGTGGTGTGATTTCTAAAACTCTTAAATCTTCTTTAGCAGCTTCAATATCATCTGCATAAATTTCGTTAAGATAGGTATTCTTTTCGAAAATTTCGTCTATGTATTGGTGATTAATATTTTTAATTGTTCCTCTAATTGAAAAGCCACAAGAATCCATCGTGCCGTTTCTCTTATAACCGTTGATGATGATTTTTGGCTGATTAATTAAATCTTGAAAGAATGGATTTTGGCTAGAAGTAGCAATATATAATTTACTGTTTTTATTAAGCAATAAATCACATACTTGTGCACTTGGTTCGCCCTGATGAGTTGTTACTATATCAACATTATGGATTGGATTTACTGCAAAATCTAAAAACTCCTGATTACTTGTATGATTATTTAAAATGTCTACCATAATTAAATCTTTTCTTGTCGTTTTTATCCAGTAGAATTTTTATATAAGAAAATACTGACATTTTTGACGGAATAAATTGAAATTATGAAAAAATCAGAAAGACTAAATCAAGAATTAATTTATTTAAGTGACAAGAAAATATTTCATTTAAAGGAGTTAGAAGATCACTTTTCAATTTCAGAAAGAACAGCATTGCGTGATATTACAGATTTAGAGCAATTGGGGTTGTCATTTTATACGCAAGCAGGTCGTCAAGGCGGTTATCACTTAACTAATAATAAACTTCTAACGCCAATTAGATTTAATACGCAAGAAATAAATGCAATTTTCTTTGCCTTAGAAGCAATTAAAAAGATTTCTACTACGCCTTACAGTAATGAATATGATCAAATTAAGCAGAAATTACTTAAAAGTTTATCGTATAGGCTACAAGAACAGATTAAACTTCAAGATAAAGTAGTTCATTTTAATAGTCAACCTAGTTTGAATAAGGTAAAGTACTTTGAAACTTTAATTGATGCTTGTATTAATATTAGGCGAATTAATGTGCAAAGTGCGCAAAATTCAAATAAAGAGCAAAATTTCCAATTATTGGATCTATTTTTTCAAGCAGGAAATTGGTTCTGTCATGCTTATAATGAAAAATCAGCAACTTGGAAGATTTTAAGACTAGATAAATTTCAAAAAGTTGAAATAGCTATTAATCAAGATAGTTTAATTAATAGAAAAGAGTTAGTAGCTAGTTTTAAGCAATATGAAGCATGGGTAGTAATGTAAAAATTATTTATCCTGGTGAATTAAAAGAAAACTATCTTAAACAATTAAAAGAGATAGTGAAGCAATATGATTAGTTGTTCTTAGTATAGAAAATTTGCTAAAGTGGAATATTGCGAACATAATATACTATAGAGGCGATGAAAATGAAAAATGAATATTGTCACAAAGGAATGAAATGTCAGAAAGGTTGTCCTTGCGCTGGAAAAGATGGTATTTGTCATTGCAAAATGGTGAATGACAAGGAATGCGTATGCAAGAGCCACTGCAAGGAACAAGATAAGAATAGATAGAAAAAGCACTAGTAGATTTTTTACAGAGATGAGTCTACTAGTGCCTTTTTGATTACATTATTTTAGTGCGTTTGACTGGAAATAGGAATGAAATAACTGGAATAACTAGATATAATATCATTGCTAATTTAGCATTAAACAATGATAAGACAATTAGTATAATATTCAAGAATAAAGTTATGAACATTTTTCTAATTAAGGATCGACTTATAATAATGTTCATTATTTGCGAATATTTAGCTGTTTTTCTAGCTCCAAAATATTGAATTAAATATTCTAAAATCTTAGCAATTAAAAATACAATTCCAAAATTTGCTACAGCAAAAGTAGAAGTTTCTGCCATAATCCATTTTGTCATGACTGGTAAAAGCGACAGGTCAGCTAAGAAAAAGAAGTCTAAAATAGCAATTGTTTTTGATGGCTTAAAAATGTAGTAAGAAAATGCTAAGTGCAGATCATACCAAAAGTCTGCCACAATAAAAAAAGTGATTAGAAAGACGATAATATTATTGATGAACTGTTGATAATGAACTTCATGCAGTGCAGGCTGAATTTCTAAAACAATAATTGTAATGATGATTGCCATTACACCATCATTAAAAGCTTGCAAGTGTTCCCGTAGACTTTCAGGCTCATTTTTTTGAGCTTCAATTAATTCTTTTTTAACGTTGTTTAATTTTTCTTTTTCTTGATCTGAAAATTGATCGAAATTGTGTTTTCTGGGATTTCTTAGCATGAGTTACTCCTCTAATAAATAAGCTAGCTTTAATAATTATAACAAAACTTTATCTGCATCAATTTATTAATAGCCAATCATCATTAATGGGATAATAATTATAGTAAAAGTAAAGTGCTGAAATATTATATACAAGTTAGGCATTTTCTTGCAAGATTTTTATTAAAGGCGCATATTTTAGTTATAGATTATGAATGATAGAGGGTAATCGAATGCTAAAAAATATTGTTTTTGATTTTGGCAACGTAATTATGAATTATAATCCTGATGAGATTTTGAATCATTATGAATTAAATCGCCAGGAGCATGACTTATTAAGAAAAACTATTTTTGAATCAAAAGAATGGTCAGAGATTGACGCTGGTAAGATCGATGAAAAACAAGCTACAAATATTTTTATTAATCGGGTTCCGGATAATTTAAAGAAAAAAGTTAATCAAATTATGGAAACTTGGCCAGAAAATATAGATTTTTATGAATCAGTTTTTAATTATATTGAGCAATTGCGTAAAGATGGCTACAAGATTTATGGTTTGTCTAATACAGGGATGAAGTTTGCCAATTTTGTCAAAGATTCTGAAATGGGTAATTATTTTGACGGTTATGTTTTTTCAGCGCAAGAAAAGTTAATGAAGCCAGATAGAAGAATCTATGAAAAATTGCTTGCTCGTTATATGTTAAAGCCAGAAGAAAGTTTATATATTGATGATTTAAAGGCAAACACTAATGCAGCAAAGAAATTAGGCATGCAAGTTTTTACTTTTAAAATCG
This sequence comes from uncultured Lactobacillus sp., assembly GCA_947641735.1. Lineage (GTDB taxonomy): Bacteria > Bacillota > Bacilli > Lactobacillales > Lactobacillaceae > Lactobacillus. Next base: position 13,686 of record CANRQR010000024.1, on the reverse strand, counting down.
ATAAGCTAGGCGAATTACAAGACTATATTGCTAGTCATTAGTTTAACTATAAAATTTTAGGTGATTAAAGAATGAAGACAAATGATCAAATTGCAAATTGGGCGATGAATTTACAAAGTTTAGCTGAAGCAGGTTTACACTATGGTCACGATGTGTTTGATCGTGAACGTTATGAAGAGATTCGGCGAATCGCTGGTGAAATGATGTCGGCTAGAACTGGAATTCCGAAAGAAAAACTTAAGACACTTTTCTTAGGAGATGAGGGTTATCAAACTCCAAAAATTGATACGCGAGCTGCAATTTTTAAAGATAATAGAATATTGCTTGTTCGTGAAAAAAAGACACAGGAGTGGTCATTGCCTGGTGGCTGGAATGATTATGATCAAACGACTGCCCAGAATTGTGTTAAAGAAGCTCGTGAAGAAGCGGGAAGAATAGTAGAACCGATTAAGATTATTGCAGTGCAAGATCGAAATAATCATAATAAGCCTGTTATTGCGACTAATATTACGAAAATATTTTATTTATGTAAGGAAATTAGTGGAAAGTTTACGCCAAATGATGAAACGGATGCATGTGATTATTTTAATTTAGATAATTTACCTAAACTTTCACTTGGACGAAATACTAAAGAATAAATTGCAATGTGTTTTGATGCAAATAATGATCCTAACTGGGATACTAGATTTGAATAATGATTGGAGGAGCAATATTTCTGTGAGGAAATTTTTGCTTTTTTAAGATTGTAAGGATTCATCAAAGAGAAAAATAATGAAGCCAATTACTCAGATTAAAGATCGGGCACTTAAGTTACAGAAATTTGCTCAAACTGGCTTAAAAGAGAGTTAGGATATCTTTGATATAGAGCGCTATGAAAAAGTATCTAGAATTGCTAAAGAAATACTGTCTTTTGACAAAAAGACGCCAAAGGAGCAATTAAAGAATATATTTTTGGGTAATGAAGATTATCAAACGCCTAAACTTGATACTAGAGCAGCTATTTTTTAAAATAATAAAATCTTACTTGTTCGAGAAAAAATGACACAAGAATGGTCTTTTCTAGGCGACTGGAATGATTATGATCAAACTGCTGGCGAAAATTGTATTAAAGAAGCAAAAGAAGAAGCGGGGCGACTAGTTAAGCCAATTAAAATTATTGCTGTACAGGATCGAGATCATCATAATCAACCGATTAGAAAAGTCAATATAACTAAGATATTCTGCTTGTGTAAGGAAATTGAAGGTAATTTTATGCCAAATGATGAAACAGATGCTTGTAATTATTTTTCTTTAAATAACTTGCCACATCTTTTGCTTGGTAGAAATACTAAAGAACAAATTACAATGTGCTTTGATGCAAATAATGATCCAGAATGGCAACCTAAATTCGAATAATTAGGGGAGACAAATTTGAATCAAATTATTTATTTTATCTCTGTCGTTAAAAATGAAAATTTTACTAAAGCAGCTGAAGAATATCATATCTCGCAGTCGGCAATTTCACAGCAGATTAAAGAGTTAGAAAGTAATCTCGGAGTAAAATTTCTATAAAGAAAGGGTAGAAGTTTTATTGTGACACCAGTAGGTCAATATTTTTATCAACATGGCCAGGATTTATTGGCTAATTATAATCTTTTAATTGACCAGACTAAGCAAATTGGTGAACGAGAGAAAGACAATTATACTTTGAAACTAGGATATTTACGAGATTTTGATACTAGCGAGTTTTTACAAGCAGTAACCGAGTTTTCTAAAAAGTATCCTGAAGTAAAGGTACGTATTCATTCTGGAAATCGTGAAGAATTATTCAGATTGCTTCGAGATGATCGGATTGATTTGAATTTCAGTGATTTACGACGTGCGCCATCCAATAAATATGTTAATGAATACTTAACCAGTTCTAGTTTTGAAATAGTAATAAATAAACGTTTGGTTCGTGGCAGTAAGAAAATAACTAGTCATGAATTAGCTGAATTTCCATACATTTTAATTGTTGGAAATAGTGAAAAAGATAGTGAGCTTGAATATTGCCGTACAGTTCTTGGAATCGAAAGTAACTTTAAACTAGTTGAAACTTACGATGAAGCGCTTATGCAGGTGATTTCGGGAGCAGATATTTTTTGACTAATGAAAGAACTGGAAAAATCATCAGAAATGCCCAAATAAAGAAAATATTTTTATTAAATGGAAATCAACAAATGATTTAACAATATTATGCTTTTTGGAAAGTAGATAATTCCGGCTTTTACACTGAAGAATTTGCAGATATTTTGAAGAAGCAATTTATGTAGTTTTAGGAGTTAAAATGAAGGATATAAAAATTTTATTAGTTGAAGATGAAGAAAGCCTAGCAAGCTTTATTCAACCTGAACTTGAATTAGAAGGCTACAGTGTATTTTGGGCACAAAATGGCAAAGATGGACTAGAACTTTTTAAAAAGGAAAAGCCGACTTTAATTCTGTTAGATTGGATGTTACCGATTTATGATGGAATTACTGTGTTAAGAAGAATTAGAAAGGTCAGCGATGTTCCAATAATAATGCTGACTGCTCGAAATCAAGCTTCCGATATTAGTAATGCTTTAGATCAAGGGTTAGACGATTACATGACTAAACCTTTCGAAATAGAAGAGCTTTTTGCTCGAATTAGAGTGATACTTAGAAGACTAGAGCGTGAAAAGAAGCAGACTATTAGTTCTAATTTAGAATTTAGTGCTCTAAAAATTGACTTAATTTCTCATAAATTTTGGTGTGATGGAAAAGAAATCTATCTCACTCCAAAAGAATATGCATTAATGTGTGAGTTAATGAATGATCCCGATAAAGTTAAAAGTAGGGATGAGTTATTAGATATTGTTTGGGGCTATGATTTTGTAGGTCAAACTAATACAGTTGATGTTTATGTTAGAGCTTTGCGGACTAAGTTAGGAACGTATCGTAATTTAATTAAAACCGTGCGTGGTTATGGTTATTGTCTGAGAAAGCCGGATGATAATGAGTAAAAAAATAAAAACTACTTCGCAGCAATTAACGCGCCTTTTTTTGAGTCTATTTATTATTCTTCTTTTGTTAGTAAATTTAACTTTTGCTGCGATTTCGATAACATTTATTTATAATAATGCCCACCAACAAGCAGAAGAGGTTATTGATACAGTTAGGGACAATATTAGCGATCACGATGATCATAAAAATAAAAAAGAGTGGAAATTATTTCTTAATGCATATCTTGCTCGACAAAGTAACGATGCTATCGCTGTGAAGACACCTAAGGGAAAGACAGTTTATTCTGAAGATGGTGAAGAATTATTTAAAAAAACGCGAGGTAGAGGAAATTTTAATCATGTTGTTTTTCTAAACAATAGCGCGTACTATTTTCAAACTGAACAAGAAGATAAATATCAGATTTCTGTAATTTTAAATGTTAATGATTTATTTACTCTAATTACGCATTTACTGTTAGCAATTATTATTTTAAATTTACTAGCAATTATATTTTCAATTCCTTTAATAAAGCGTTTTTCAAAAAAATGGAGCCAGCCATTGGAAAAAATTGATCAAGATATTGCTGCAATTGAAAACCAAAGAATTTCAAAAAAAGAAGTTTTTGTTCCTCAAGAACCAGCTGAAATTCGGCATCTGGCACAGTCTTTTAATGATCTATTAGAATATCAAGAGCAAGCAATAAAACGCGAGCAACAATTTGTTACTGATGCATCTCACGAATTGAAAACGCCAATTGCAGCTATTCGTGGTCACATTAATTTGATTAAACGACGAGGGAAAGATCATCCAGAGATTATTGCTAAGTCATTAAAGTATATTGATTCTGAATCTGGTCGCATGGAAGTATTAGTAAATGAACTGTTAGAGCTAGGAAGAGCAAAAAAGCAACATCAAACCATTGAATCTATTGATCTTGTTTCAGTTATTTATAAAGAAAGTCAAATAATTGACCAGGAATATCATTGTTCGATTGATCTTTTATGTCCTGTTAAACTTTTTTATCCAATTGAGCTGAAAGATTTTCGATTAATTATTCATAATCTATTAGATAATGCTGCAAAATATTCCAAAGATAACATAAAAGTAACTGTAGAATTGGAAAAAGATGATAAAAATTTAGTATTAATAGTTAAAGACCAAGGAATTGGTATTAAGAAAGAAAATCATGATAAAATTTTTGATCGTTTTTACCGAGAAGACCAAGCACACTCAAGTAAAATCAAGGGTACCGGTATTGGTTTAGCAATTGTAAAAGAAATTATTGAAAAATATCATGGAAAAATCATTGTTACTGCTAATCTTCCGAAGGGGATAATTTTTAAAGTTGAATTGCCACTTTAAGTGAAAAATGAAAAAATCTTCATTTAATTTATATGTATCCTTAGTTTTTTGAACCTCATTTTTTCGTAAACTAAATATACAAAGTTAAGTAATAAGAAAAATTAAAAAGAAAAAAGTGAGGACATTATTTATGAAAACAAATATTAAAAGATTATCTTTGGCAGCTGCAGTTTTAGGTTTGGTAATGGGTGGAACAAGTTTAACCTTAATTAATCAAGTTCATGCTTCAACAGGAGCACAAACTACTCAGCAAACTAAAAATGCAACTATCAATATTTCTCAAAGTGATGCAATTAATAAATTCAATGAAAAGTTTGGCTCTAAATCAATTAAAGAAATTGAAGTAAAAAATAAAAAAGATAAATATATTTATGAAGTAGAGGGCTTTGATTCAGAAAAAGAATATAAAGTTAAAATCGATGCTAATACTGGTAAGATTTTAAAAGCTAAGTCAGAGAAACTTGATGATGATGAAAAGAAACAAGAAGCATTAGATCTTAGCAATCTTATGAGTCGTGGTGAGGCTACAAAGTTAGCCCAAACAAAAGCTTCTGGTCAGGCTGTTGAGTGGTCTTTAGAAATGGACAATAATAAGTCAGTTTGGAAAGTTGAATTTAAAGACGGCAATAAGGAAATTGAAGTCAAAATCGACGCTAAAGATCAAAAGATCCTAAAAGTAGAAACTGATGATAAAAAAGATAGCAAGGATAAGCACGCTAAAGATCATAGTGAGTCAAAAAATAAAGATCGTGATCATGACAAGAACAAAAAGAGTGAAAGCAATGATACTAACGATCAAGATGACTCAAAATCTGATGACAATTAAATAAGCAGTAGAAAAAGAGATTAGTGGGTAAAGCTGATCTCTTTTTCTATAAGTAAAACTTATTAATTGGACAGTCAATTTGCGATTGGTTGAAAGAACGTTAGTCTGTATTATTAACTATGAAATCAAAAAAAGGTGACTTGTTAATAAAGAATGTATTGATTATTGGAGCTCCTGGTACTGTTGGGCGCAGCTGTTAGAAAAACATTATTGGGTGAAACTGATGACTTTTTGACTCTCTTTTCAAGAAATGCCGAGAGATTAAATATAAATCCAGATAGAGAGAGGATAATTTCTGGTTCACTAACAAATAGTTTAGCTTTAGATAAAGCAATGAAGGGACAAGAAGTAGTATTTGCTGCCTTGTCTGGTAATTTGGCTGAATTTGCACGTGATATTGTAGTAGCAATGAAGCGTAATGATGTGCAAAGACGTATTTTTATTACGTCTATGGGTATCTATGAAGAAGTTCTACTATCAATGGGTGGAACGCTTGAAAAGGTAAGTCCAGTTCTTTGTTCATATCGAGAAGCTGCTGACGTAATTGAAGCATCCGACTTAAATTACACTATTATTCGTTCTGGCTGGGTCCAGTTGATTATAGAATTACGCATAAGGGCGAAGAATTTGGCGGATATGACGTTTCAGTCGCTTCAATTGCCGATTTAGTTAAAAAACTAGTTGAAGATCCTAATTTAGATTCACGATATAGTGTTGGAATCAATACGCCAGAAAATTAAGAAATGTAGAGGACAAAAATATGGAGAATCAAGTTGTAGTTTTATTTGGTAGTGGAGCAATCGAGAAAGCAATAGTTCGTCGAGATTACCAGAATTGGGTGAAAAAGCTAATAAAAAGTTAGCTATGACACCTGCTGAAGATTTATTAGATTTAGATATTTTACAAGAAGATGTTATTACTGATTCATTTTATGCTTATCAATATACAAAAAGACAAAATGTTCTAAGAGTAGCTGCAGAATCAGTTAATTGGCAAAAACGTGGTGCAAGAATTAATGCTATTTCTTCAGGTATTGTGATGACGTCTTTAGCTTTAGATGAACTTAATGGCCCTCGTGGAGAAGGATATCGCAAGATGTTTGACTCAATGATAATCAAGCGTCCAGCTACACCAGATCAAATTGGTGAATTAGGTGAATTTTTACTTAGTGATAAGGCAGCCTTTATTACAGGATCAGATATTTTAATTGATGGCGGAATTAGTGCCCAATAGGTGATGTTAATGAGGTAATAAAATAGTGGATACTATACATTTTTTTGAATAGTAGCATCTTTTTTCAGTAATTTTGTTGAGAAGATTTTTCATTTAACCTAATTATGTGAGTTGATGAAATGAAAGGATATAGATATGAAAGCAGCAGTTTTTGTAGTACCTGGTAAAGTAAAAGAAAGCCCCAGATTGATGGAGAAATCAAGCTATTATTCTTGTAATTTGTGGTTCAGATTTATGGTGGTTTAGAGAGGTTGCTGATCGTGAAAGTGGCTCATTAATTGTTCACGCAGCAATTGGTGTTGTTGAGGAGGTCAGCAATGATGTAAAAAATATTAAGTCAAATGACTTTGTCATTGTTCCATTTACTCATAGATGTGGACACTGTGTCGCATGCATTAATGGTTTTGAAGATAATTGTTTAAATCAAAAGCCAGAAACTAATGGTGGCTATCAAGCTGAGCACATGAAATATGAACCAGCTAATTCTGGTTTAGTAAAGATTTATGGTAAGCCAGAAGATTATACTGATGATCAATTGGCATCCCTTCAAACTTTGTCTGACGTAATGGCAACTGGTTATAAACGCTGAAGTAAAACCAAGCTACACTGTAGCAGTGATTGGGGACGGTGCAGTTGGTTTTGCTGGAGTAATTGGTGCTAAGCTATTAGGTGCTGAAAAGATCATTCTTTTATCTCACCATGATGATCGTGCACAATTAGTAAAGAATTCAGTGCAATCGATGTTGTATCTAGTCGAGATGAACAAGCTGGTCAAATTGCTCGCCCAGGTGCTGTTATTGGTAGAGTAGGTGTACCACATGCAGAACCTAAGTCAAACCAATTGTTTTGGAAGAACGTGGGTCTTCGCAGAGCTATTGCATCAGTAACTAAGCCTAATAAGGAAGTATTATTGCAAGCAGTTCTTGATGGTAAGATTAACCCAGGTAAGGTCTTTACTAAGAGTTTTGATTTAGATCATATCCAAGAAGCTTACGAAGCTATGAGCAATCGTGAAGCTATTAAGTCATTGATTATTGTTAATGATAAGTAATTTTCTTAAATAGGATTAATAAAAAGGTAGCTCAGCTGCCTTTTTTTGCATGTTAGATATAATTTTTTACCACTTAGTTAAATTTCGTTGAAAATTCTCTCTCTGATAGTAAAATTAAATTCAAATAAGATTAATGAACGAATAATAAAAGAGGTATATAAAATGTTTTTCAGTAAAAATGAAGAAGATAAAGCTAAGTTAGTTAATGAAGTTTTAAGCAAAGACAGTTTTGATAAGTTAAATATTGAATTGATTGATATTGATCTTAAGATTGAATTTGGTAATAGTTTTGAAATTCATTATCGTGGTCCCTTGGATGAAAAGCCAAGCGTAGAATTTAAGAATGATGTTCTTGAGGTTAAAGAACCAAATGTAGATCGTAACCATGGTAAATTTTGGAAAAAAGGTTTTATTGAAGTAAATGTAGTTAGTCATAATGATAGCGGAAACTTGGTTGTTACAGTTCCCGATGGTCATCATTTAAGTGAGATAAAAACGACTACAGTAAGTGGTGATACAGATATTAAGAATTTGATTGTTGATTCTTTAGCTATTTTTGCAGTAAGTGGCGATATAAATTTGAATAAAGTTCAGTCTGATGAAGTAAAATTAACTACAACTTCAGGAGACATTGATCTAAAAAAAGTAGTAGTAAGACAAGGAAAAGTGAAACTAACAAGCGGTGACTTTAAAATAGAAGATAGTACGGTTTTTGATGAACTTAAAGTTTCAACAACTTCAGGAGATAATTTAGTTAAAGACGTAAAAGCTGCTCAGTATCGACTGAGTACTTTAAGTGGGGATAATTCACTCTTTGGGAAAAATAGATCAACTGAAAAAGTAAATAGTGCAAATAGTGAAGGCACTATTGTTTTAAGTACCTTATCGGGAGATAATACGGTCAAGTAACTTATTTGAAAAGAAACAAGGCTGATTATAAAAATAGAATATGAAAAAACGCCATAATTTAAAAAATGGCGTTTTTTAAAAATTATGAAGTAAAATATTAGCAATAAAATTATGAATACAAAAATTTAACCAGCTTACTTAATAAAATGAATCAGTATCGTCCTTTAGATAAAGATACGCGCATTGAACATGTTTGGTCGTCAAATGCAATCGAAGGAAGTACTTTAAATAAATATGAAACTGCATCTATCTTAAACAAAGGAATGACAGTTCATGGTGAATTGGTAAAAGACGTATTAGGGGCAATTGATTTAAATAGATTGTCAATTGCTAAGACACATCCAGATTGGGCTGATGTTTATCGTGTGGTAGAGGTTTGGCCAAATGGATTAGAAACTGAACCATATTAAATTTAACCAGCAATGAGAGATTTGGTTGACTGGGCAAATAATAAAGACAAAATCTATCCAGTAAAATATGCTACGGATTTATATTTTAAATTTGTGTCAATTCATCCATTCAGAGATGGTAATTGTAGGACAGCTAGATTATTGATGAATTTGGCATTAACAGAAGCAGGGTATCTAGTAGTGAACGTGTTTCCAGACGAAAAATCTAGAAATAAATACATGGATGTTTTAGCAAAGAGTAGAAGAGAGAATGACCCTGAAATTTTTGAAAATTTAATTGGAGAATATGCGAAAAAAGCGTTAAAGAATCATATAAAAATACTTGAATTAAACGAACATAATATCGAACAAGCAAGAAAAGAAATAAATTTATAAAAAAATATTGACATTTATGATGTTTATATTAAAATAGTTGATAACAATTTAATTAATCTGAAAACAAAGAGAAAGAAGAGTAATTTAGTTTTAGTTTACAGCGAGTCTCGTTAGGTGTGAGGAGATAATTTCTAAGATTAAATGAAAATCACTTTCGAGTTCTAATTCTTAATTTTAAGTAAGAAGAAGTGGGAGCACCCATTATAGTGCCTGCGTATCGTTAAGTTATTGACTGCACGTGAAAGGTGTTGCTAGTGATAGCAATATAAACAAAGGGTGGTACCACGCTGAAGCGTCCCTCAACTAAATAGTTTAGTTGAGGGATTTTTTTGTATTCAGAGATATTTTTTGGAGGGAAAGAATATGATGACAGATACATCACGTAAATTAACATGGAAAGATTATCTAGTAGTCGCTTCCTTGCTATTTGGTTTATTCTTTGGGGCAGGTAACCTAATTTTCCCATTGCATTTGGGACAACTGGCTGGATCGAATTGGGGAACAGCTGCTGTTGGATTTTTAATCACTGGTGTATTACTGCCTTTATTATCAGTTTTAGCTGTTGCAATTACACATGCTGATGGTGTGTATGACATCGGAAAACCATTAGGTGCAGCTTTCGCAGTAGTATTTATGGTTTTAATCCATGCTACAATTGGTCCTTTATTTGGTACACCAAGAACAGCAACTGTTTCGTTCACAGTAGGAATTGCGCCATTTGTTCCTAAGAGTATGCAAGGACCTGCTTTATTAATTTTTTCTGCTTTGTTCTTTTTAGCGGCTTTTGGCTTTTCTTACCATCAAAATAATATTTTATCTAATGTTGGTAAAGTATTAAATCCACTATTTTTATCTCTATTATTTTTGGTATTTGTTGTAGCTTTTGCTCGTCCTTTAGGAAACCCTCAAACCGCTGCTGTTACTGCTGCTTACAAGCATGGTGCTTTAGTTAACGGGTTCTTAGAAGGATATAATACAATGGATGCTTTAGCAGGATTAGCCTTTGGTGTGACTGTTGTTACAGCAGTACGTGGCATGGGACAAAAGAATGCGAGAAGTGTTTCAAAAGTTGTTGCTAAGTCTGGTTTCTTAGCTGTTTTAGCTATCGGATTTATCTACTTATTGTTAATCTTAATGGGTGCAATGTCCTTAGGTCGTTTCAAAGTTTCTGATAACGGTGGTGTTGCATTTAACCAAATTGTTAATGTTTATGGTGGTGTCTTTGGTCAAGCATTACTTGCTTTCTTATTGACTATTACTTGTTTGACTACAGCCGTTGGTTTGGTTGCTGCTTTTGCTCAAGACTTCCACAAGCATTTCCCACAAGTTAGCTACCACGCTTGGTTAGCACTTAGCTGCTTGGCATCATTTTCAGCTGCTAACTTTGGTTTAGATACAATCATCGCTTGGTCAGCCCCAATGCTAATGTTCCTATATCCTTTATCAATGGTATTAATTTTATTATCTGTCTGCTCACCATTGTTTAAGACGGACGGCGTTGTTTACTTCTTTGTAATCGTATTTACAGTTGTTCCAGCATTAGGAGATATGGTAGTAGCATTTCCAAGTGTTGTAAGTCAAAGCTCATTTGGTTTGGCAGTGGCTTCTGTAAGAAATCATTTACCATTGGCTAATATGGGACTTTCATGGCTTGTACCAGCTTTGGTTGGTTTAGCAATTGGACTAGTTGTTCATTTTGTTAAAAATAAGAAAGTTACTTCTACACTAGAGGAAGATTAAAGGAAACTCTGCTAAATTAATTTTGGCAGAGTTTTTTCTTTGCAAAAAATAAATAACGATTTAGTGCCTCTATAGCAGGACTTAAAAATGATTAGTAATAAATATAGAGCAACGAATAAAAAGTGAGGATTCAGATGGCTACTTTCGAAATAAAAGATGTGCATGTTGAAGTCGAAGATAAAGAGACTAGATAAAAGATTTTAAAAGGTGTGAATCTTACTCTTAAAACTGGTGAAATTCATGCAATTATGGGCCCAAATGGAACGGGAAAGTCTACTTTATCAGAAACAATTATGGGAAATCCGAGTTATCACATTACTGAAGCCGACATTTTATTAAACGGAGAAAGTATTATTGAGATGTCAGTTGATGAGCGCGCTAGAAAAGGCTTGTTTTTAGCTATGCAGTATCCAGCAGAAGTTCCTGGTGTAACTAACGCGGAATTTTTACGAGCTGCGATTAATGCACGCCGACCAAAGAACAATCCAATTTTGATTATGGACTTTTAAAGGAACTAGATAAAAATCTTGATTTATTAGACATGAATGAAACAATGACCGAACGCTATTTAAACGAAGGCTTTTCTGGTAGGGAAAAGAAGCGAAATGAAATTTTACAAATGTTAATGATTAAACCGAGTTTTGGTATACTCGATGAAATTGATTCTGGTCTTGATATTGAGGCTTTGTAGGAATAGCCAGATTTATTTAAGAAATATTTTGGAAAGTTGGTTCCAATTGATTCAAATAAATTTTCAGCTTTAAATTGTGCTGTTTGGTCAGGAGGCACTTTTATTTATGTGCCAAAAGGAGTTCAAGTTCCGACTCTAGTACAGGCTTACTTTAGACTAAACGCAGAAAATCCAGGTCAATTTGAGCGAACTTTGATCATTGTTGATGAAGGAGCACGCCTTGACTATGTTGGGAGTGGGTTGATAGTAATTTAGGAGCTAAAGTCACCATGAAATACCCGAATGTCTATCTAAATGGCGAAGGAGCACGTGGGACCATGCTTTCAATCGCTGTTGCACATCATGGAATTCATCAAGATTCCAGTGCTGATATGTTTCATAATGCACCAAATACGTCTAGTTCAATTGTATCTAAGTCAATTGCCAAGGGTGGGACTCTACTGACTATTGCGGAAGTGTGAAGTTTTCTAAAAAATCAGCTGGCTCTAAAGCGCATGTTGAATGTGACACTATAATTATGGATGACAAATCTTCTTCTGATACAATTCCTACTAATGCAATTGAAAACTCTAATGTAGCGATGGAACATGAGGCTACAGTTTCTAAAATTTCTGAAGACCAGCTGTATTATTTAGAAAGTCGTGGCATCCCAGAAAGAAAAGCAACTGAAATGATTATCATGGGCTTTGTTGAACCATTTACTAAGCAATTGCCAATGGAATATGCAGTTGAACTTAATCGCTTGATTAGCTTCCAAATGGAAGGAGCAATTGGATAGTGCTAGAAATAGAAAAATTATCTAATACCGAAAAGGAAGTTTACCAAGCCTTAAAAAAAGTAATTGATCCAGAACTGCAGATTAACATCGTTGATTTGGAATTAATTTATGGTATTGAAGTAAGCGAGACAAAATGTCAGATTACGATGACTTTAACGATTATGGGATGCCCTTTAAGTGAGTGGTTAGATCACGAAATTACTAAAGCTGCCAAAAGTGTCGATAAAGTTGATGAGTGCAAAATCAAACTCGTTTGGTATCCGCAATGAAATCCAAGTATGACGTCTAGAGTGGCCCGGATGACCCTTGGAATTCATGGATAGAGGTAAAGATGGAAGATCACCGTTTTATTTCATACGCAAATGGTAAATCTTTAGTAGAAATTAATAGCACTATTCCAGTTCCGAGAACTCGTAATTTCTTCAGGATGTTTTTAGCATATACTAGTCCTGGTGCATTAGTGGCTGTTGGATACATGGATCCAGGAAACCGGGCAGCCTCAATTAATGGTGGTCAGAGTTTTAATTATCTCTTGATTTCTACTATTTTAATTTCTAGTTTAATGGCGGCTATGCTTTTACAATATAGGGCCGCAAAGCTAGGAATCGTTACTCAAATGGATTTAGCACAAGCCATTCGTGCACGTACTAGTAAAAGATTAAGTTTTATCCTTTGGATTATAATTGAACTAGCAATTATGGCAACGGATGTAGCAGAAGTTATTGAAGCGGCAATTGCTTTGAATCTTTTGTTTAAGATTCCGCTAGTTATCGCAACTTTTATCACTGTTTTTGATGTATTGCTCTTATTGTTATTGTCAAAAGTTGGATTTAGAAAAATAGAAGCCCTAGTATCATGCTTGATTATGGTAATATTACTGGTTTTTACTTATCAAGTCATGTTAGCTAATCCCAACTGGAAAAATATTTTTTTATCTGCATTACCAATTCCAGAATTAGTAGCTCAGCAACCCGTAATTAATGGATTATCGCCCTTAACAGGAAGTTTGGGAATAATTGGTGCCACTGTGATGCCCCTAATTTTTATTTGCATTCATCTATTTGCCAAACTAGGAAAATTAACTATGATGATCTGATAGATGTTCAAAATGCTGTCCATTTTACTACGTGGGATTCAAATATCCAATTAATTATTGCCTTTTTTGTTAATGTGCTTTTATTGATTATGGGAGCTGCAGTTTTTAAAAGTGGTGCAGCCAAGCATAGTTCAATCTTTGGTTTGTATGATGCTTTAAGTAATACCACTATGTTAAGTAATCCAATTTTGATCTCAGTAGCTAAGACAGGAATTTTATCAGTCTTATTTGCAG
>CANRQR010000023.1 GCA_947641735.1 uncultured Lactobacillus sp. | reverse complement strand
AGCCTCATTATGAGTTAAAACTGCCATTATATTAGCCCCTCTCTAAATCAAACTGTTCTATTTCATTATATCTTTTTAATTGGTGCAAAGGCAGCTAAAAGGCGTTTCACTCCTTGACTTGCAAAAGCAATATCTAATTCCATATCTTCGCCAGTACCGTTAACTTTAACTACAACACCTTTTCCCCATGCCTTATGGGAAACTTGGTCACCGACATTCCAGGACTTTTTCTCAGCTCCAACTGCACCAGTTGCTTTCTTAGCCTCCTCAATTTTAATCTTTGGAAGGTAAACATGAGAGTTTGCTTGTTCCTTTCTATTAGCGGCAAAAGGAACAGACATGACAGAATTAGATGGCATTGGGTTAATAAATTCCAAATCTTTATCTTCAATTTCATCAATAAAGCGTGATGGTTGATTACGTTGCGGACGCCCGTACATCATTCTAGAAAAAGCATTGGTTATGTAGAGTTTCTTTTCAGCTCGTGTAATTCCTACATAGGCCAGACGACGTTCTTCTTCAAGCTCACTTGGATCTTCTGCTGCTCTTGAAAGTGGGAAGAGTCCTTCTTCCATTCCGACTAAGAAGACCACTGGAAACTCTAGTCCCTTAGCAGCATGAAGAGTCATCAATGCAACTTGGTTATCTTGATTTTCTAAATCATCTTGATCACTTAATAATGAAATTTCTGAAAGAAAATCACCTAAAGCTGTTGAATCTTCATCTTCGGGCTCATAATTATCATCAAAACGCTTAGTAACAGTCAGAAATTCATTTAAGTTTTCTAATCTAGTATCTGCTTCAATTGTGTGTTCATTTTCTAAAGCTTCTTTATAGCCGAAATCCGCTAATATTTTTTCCGTTAACCCTGTTACACCATGCGTCTTACTATATTCGATTGCATCTTTTAAGGCCGTTCCAAAAGTAGCTAGGGTTCTAGCTGGGCGACCCGTAATTGGTGCTAAGCTCAAATTCTTAAAAGTCTCTTCTACTGTAAAATCATTATCATTGGCAAAACCGTTAAACTTAGCCATCGTAGTTGGACCCAAACCACGTTTTGGTACATTAATAATTCGATTAAAACTCATGGAATCAGCGGGATTTGCGACAACTTTTAAATAAGCCAAAATATCTTTAATTTCTTTTCGGTCGTAAAACTTATGCCCACCAACAATGCGATAAGGAATATTCGCCTTAACTAAGGCTTCTTCGACGTTACGTGATTGAGCATTGGTCCGATAAAGAACAGCAAAATCCTTGTAGTCTCTTTGATGTTCTTTTATTTCTTCTTTAATCTTTGAAATGATAAACAGTGCTTCATCATTTCCACTTTGAGCACGGTAATAATTGATTTTATCGCCAGCACCTTTATCAGTCCAAAGTTTCTTAGGTTTACGTTTTAGATTATTTTTAATTACTGAGTTAGCTGCATCAAGAATATGGCCAGTAGAGCGGTAGTTTTGCTCTAATTTAATAGTAGTAACTTCATCATCTTGGTAGTCATGCTCAAAATTAAGAATATTTTCCATGTTAGCTCCGCGCCAACCATAGATCGACTGATCTGCATCTCCAACAACACAAATATTTTTATATTGAGCAGCTAGCGCAACACAAAGTTGATACTGTGCTTCATTTGTATCCTGATACTCGTCCACTAAAATATAGCGGAATTTATTTTGATAATAATGCAAAGTTTCTTGGTCCTTTTTAAATAGGACGAGCGTTTGCATAATTAAATCATCAAAATCCATAATTTGATCACGCTTTAAGCGATGTTGATATTCGCTATATACTTGCGCTGTTACTTTTTCAAACGGACTAGCTGCTTGATCCTTAAAGTCTTTTGGAGTAAGTAAGTCATTTTTTCCATTTGAAATAGCTCCTAAAATTGCTTTTGGATCATACATTTTAGGATTAATATTAAGATCCTTTTCAATTCGTTTAATTAGTGTCAATTGTTCTGCAGAATCAGCAATTGAAAAATTATTGGAGTAGCCAATTTTTTCTGCGTCTCGACGCAAAATACGGACACATAACGCATGAAAAGTTGACATCCAAACACTGTCAGCTGCTGGTCCTAATAACTTTTGGACACGTTCTTTCATTTCAGTTGCAGCCTTATTAGTAAAAGTAATGGCTAAAACATTCCATGGCGCAACGCCCTTTTCTTCAATTAAATAGGCAATTCGACGTGTTAAAACTGATGTTTTTCCACTACCAGCTCCAGCAACTACTAAAAGTGGACCTTCAGTACACTGCACAGCTTTTTTCTGCTGAGGATTTAATCCTGCAAGAATTGTTTCTTCGCTCATTGCTTCTTCCTTTTCTGTTAACTCAAACGCTAAAATAGACTTGTCTATTATAACAAAAAACGACAATAGCATTTACTTAACTATTGTCGTTTTTAATTTAATCATATTGTGTTAAATTGAATTCTTTAATTATATCAATTAATTTTTTTGCATAACCTGGATCTGTCGCATATCCATCTGTTTCTAATGCCTGTGCTTGAGTGGCATAATCTTTGGCAGCTAAAACATGCTGATATTGTTTTCTATTCCAAGTAGTTCCATTCACAAATAGTCGTGTATGTGCCTCGATTGATTCTTCATAAGTATCGTAAACTCGAAAACGCCCCGTAACGGTTTCCCAATGATCATTAACAAATTCAGAGGTCGTTAACTCGCGACTTGTATTAGGATCCGTTCCCTTAACACCAAATAAATTATTGTATTTTCTAGAAAGCTCACTCTGACCAAAATTACTTTCTAGACAAGCTTGCGCAATCGTAACGCTTGGAAATAGACCATATGGCTTGTCGGATCGTTGGGCAATTGGAGCCACTACTTTAATAAACTTTTCTTTACTTTGAAGAGACTGTTCTTTTTCTAGTTGTGCCTGACGTAATCGTTCATTATTCACAGTTTGCTGACGCCAGTACAAAAAGCCTGATAAAATTATTACCAAAGTAAAGCAAATCGCAAATGCTCTTGCAATTATATACTGAATATTTTTTTGACGGCGTCTACGCGACATTTTAGCTCATCTTCCTTTTCACCACTTGCTTCAAAGGCATCGCAATTGCCGGAGTAAGAACAGCAGTAAAGATTGCTTCTACAATACCATTAATGCCTAAAACACTAATTAAAATAGCAATTAAAGGAGCTGAATTTTGAGTTTGACCTAATGAATGAAGTAAAACAGATGGATCCTTCATGTACCAAAGACTAGTAATACCAACTACAAGGAGTGTATTAGTCAAAGAAGTACATAATCCCGTGATTGTATAAACAATAGTTTTTTGGAATTTTAAATCATCCTTTGCAGCTTGTCCAATCATTCCTGCAATAAAACCTGCAGCTGTACGAGGAACTAAAGCAATAAGAATGTTTCGGAATAAAAGCATGCTGACAATGTCACCGGGCTGTGTATATGCAACAAACATACTTAATAAGCCCCAAAATAAACCAATTGATGCTCCAAAACCTGGTCCCATTAAACATCCGGCCAATGCAACTGTTAAAGGAATAGTTGTAATAGAGGGTAATCCTGGCAAAATCCGGATGTAGCCAATATAAGGGACAAAGGTCTGAACTAAAATAATTGCAACAAAAATAGCACTGATGGCAACTCTAAAAGTCTTCTTATTAATCATAGTCTTTCCTACTTTATTAACTTATAACTTTAACAAAAAAGGAAGCCGCATTTGCGACTTCCTTTTCTTAGTGGTGCGGGCGAGAAGACTCGAACTTCCACGATCTAAAAGCGATCACAAGATCCTTAGTCTTGCGCGTCTGCCATTCCGCCACGCCCGCGGTACTTAAATAATATACCAGATAATTTTTCTTTTAGCAAATGAAAATTCAAATTTTTTATTTATTTTTTCTGATTAATGTTAATCTTCCGCCGCATTTGCCACATCTATATTTTTTTGTATTTACTTTACGAACGCGAGGATACTGAAAATGACAATTTTTACATTCATAAATATAATTTCGATTTTGTCGACGTCGTAAACCAATATCAGGCGTATAACGACTACCTCCAACAGCAGCAAGCAAATTCTTAAAATCACGATTACGATGTTGATAACCTCGACCCGCTAAATGCAAATGATAATGCGTTAACTCATGCTTAATTATTCCAACTAAATCTGCATAATATTTTTTATCTAAAAAATGACCGTTAATATCAATATGATGATCCTTTAAAAAGTATCTTCCGCCCGTCGTTGTCATTCGATTATTAATTTTAACTTCATGCTTAAACGGAACATGAAAATACTGTAAAGAAATTTCTTCTACTAATTTTTGTAACTCTGCTTGATTCATTATTTTCGTATTAATTTTTGATATATTCCAGCTTGTTTAGGAGAAGATATCTTTCTCTTTAAATCAGTCACAATTCTTTGCTTCAAAGACTGCTTTCCATCTATCCACGTTCCAGTAAACAAGTGAATGGAATATGAATTCTTACTTGGATTACACAAAAGTCCATCCGAATAAACATGAACTCCATCTTTTAATATTTGTTCCTTATTGCCTATTTTTAGACCATAATTTTCTTTTAAAATATCAGTTACTGAAATACTATTCACACCTGCCATTTGATCATTCTTATCAAAAGTAAAATCTCGATTATTGTAATAATTAAGAATATCCTTCATAAAAGGATGATTCATTTCAGCGCCAAAAATAGCTGCTGACAAGTAATCATTGTTTTCAAAACCAATAAATGCACGATTATTTAAAAGTGGATCTAATTTCTTAAGGACTCTAACGTCTGTATCTAAGTAAATGCCACCTTGCTCATAAATCACACGGACTCTAATATAGTCAGAAACAAATGCCCACTTTTTGGCCTCATAGGCTTGTTCAATATACTTATTTTCATGTACGTTAAAATTATTTTCATTCCATTCAATAATTTCATAATCTGGCAATTTATTTTTCCAGGTGGCAATGCATTCTTCAATTAAAGATGATTTAGGGTTATTTCCTACCCAAATATAATGGATTTTTTTAGGAATCATTTTTGTCTTTTAATCTTTCTAGAAAAGCGAGTAACAAATTCAATCATATCTTGATTAAAATCTAACTTCATCATAAACATAATTGCCGCATAAATTACTAGCATCAAAATTGACTTAATTGCCATGTTTAAAAAGCTTGACTTAATTAAATTTGGCATTAACATGCCAGCAATCAAGGTAATTATTCCAATTAAGAAATATTTCGGTACATC
Source organism: uncultured Lactobacillus sp. (assembly GCA_947641735.1). GTDB lineage: Bacteria > Bacillota > Bacilli > Lactobacillales > Lactobacillaceae > Lactobacillus. The sequence goes on along the minus strand of CANRQR010000023.1, from coordinate 16,626 downwards.
ACAGAAGGCATCTTTAAAACTATAGTCATCTCTAACAATCCAAAGTCGTAAAATTAACACTACAAATTCTGTAATTAAAATTGCCACTGTAGCACCGGCTGCTCCATATGGTCGATCTAGTATAGCTGCTAAAACTAATTCAATTATGGCCCCAATTACAACTGGAATCGCATATTCTTTATCTCTTCGATTAGCAAGTGCAAATTGATTAGCAAAGACCCCACCCATCGGAATCATAATAATAGTTAATGCAAAGAAGAACATCAGCGGTGTCATTGGAATAAACTGTTTTCCAAAGAAGAAAGGTACAAACTGCTTAGTATTTGCCATGATAATTACTGCAAATAAAGTTCCAAGCATTGTAGTTGCTTCAAGAGACTTCTTTAAAACTACCTTTTGGGTTTCTTTTTCTTCACTAGCCATCTTCGGCATAATTACCAAAGAAATGCTTGTAATTACCCCCAATACCATATTTGAAATTCGCTGTGAATTATCATAAAAAGCCACCTGAGTTGAATTGCTGAAGAATCCTAAAATTGGCTTATCAAGAGATGTGTAAATCTGTGTGGCAATCTGAGGAATCATTAAGGTGATAATCGAAATAATGGTGGTCTTATATTTATAGAAATGTCCTACTGGTCTTCCTACATAACGATGAATATCAAGCCAGAATACAAAAGATCCTAGCATGGTTGAAACTGACATAATCAGGAAGTATTTCCAAAGATCTGCAGGCGATTTAATTAAGAGCAAAATCAAAACTACACTGGCTAATTTAACAATCGTATTTTTTAATACAACTCTACCAAAATCAGCCAATCCTTGAAAAAACCAAGAAATATCAACTTGAGCTGAGATCAAATATGGAACCATTAAGATTAAATAGTTCCAATATTGAACATGAAAAATATTCGTAATTAATAAAGTGATTAAAATAGTCACTAAACCTGCAATTGCTTGAAAATACCACAATCCCCAAAAAGCTTCAGTTAATTCTTGAGGGGTACCATAAGTTCTAGTCCGAGATACTGTCCTAATACCAATATAAGAGACTGATAAAGTACAAAATACCATCAAAAATTGCACAGTATTATTTACACTGCCATAAATACCATAAGTCTTAGGCCCTAACACTCTTGATAAGTATGGAACGGTGATCAGCGGTACTAAAACTAGAAAAATTTGATAGACCGCATTATATAAAATATTAAGAAAAGTTCGCTTCACTACTTTTTCCTCTAAAAATTCTTCGTCATGTAATCAAAGATAGGCTCGCAAGAATCAATATCTTCAACTTCATCAATTAATTCACGCCAATAAAAACGCTGATTTTTGTATTGCTTATCATCAGGATGTCTCAAAACTTGCAGAAGTTCTTTTTGTGAGTTAACACAGGGTCCCGGTGTAACATCTTCGTAGGGGCTTAATAATAAACCGCGTACTTTTTCATATTGCTTTAGATAATTAGTAATAAAAATAATTGGTTTATCCAAATACAAGTAATCAAAATAAATTGATGAAAAGTCAGTTATTAAGAAATCAGTATCTCCAAGCAATTCATATAAATCAAGGTTATTTTCAAAAAGATAATCATTATTTAAAAAAGCAACATTTGAAAACTGACTATTAAAGTTATCAAACATTCGCATTTCATAGGGATGAAGTTTCACAATCAAGTATTGGTGATTATCCTTTAAGGCATCATTTAACTCATAAGGGTCAAAGCCTAAAAAAGCAAAGAAATTACCTTGTTTTATCATTTCCATAACACTTGGATCCTCAAGCTCGTAGCGGAAAGTTGGCATATAAATTCCGATTTTAGCTTGCTCATCCTTAGTTTTAAATAAATCCTCTAATAATTTTTCTTTAGAAATTGCTGGTTGATCAATATAATCAATTCGAGGAAAGCCCAGCTTTTGATATTTTTTCCCCTCAATTGCCATACATGCGCTCATTAAAGTTTCGTATAAATCTGAGCTTGATGTTACCATATCAGCATTTTTATGCCAAAGCTTTTGATTTCGTTTATTAGCACGATAGCGTGTATTATGTGCCATAAATCCCATCCGCTTTAGCGGAACACCGTGCCAGAATTGAATATTAATTTGTGCGCGGCGTGCTTTAAAAGGTTGATGCGTAGTAATCACATACTTGGCTGCACCAATCTTTTTCCACGCTTCCCAAGACAAATGTGACGATGGCCACGGTTCAACTAAGGTTACGTCATAATCCGGATGATTAGCTTTAATGTATTTATAGAATAAATAACCGTTTGAGCCGGATCTACCCGATCCGTTTAGAACAACAATATTTTTTTCTTTAATTGGACGAAGACTCGCTAGCAAGCTCATCCCCCATAAGTATAAGCGAAAAAATAAACTCTTCATTAGATATTCCCCAGTAACGTACACATATATGCATATTATTTATAATTAATTATTTATTATTCTTTACTAAGGGTATAAAAAAAGCCTGAGTAAACTCAAGCTTTTTTTGATTATTTGATAAAACTTTACTTTCTAGCAGCTTTTCTTTCAAAGAATTTGACAATTTCGACAATAATTATCATCAAAAATCCAGCAACAATAACTACAAGCCATTGCATCCCATCTAATTCAGTTACATCAAAAATCTTAGTTAAAAATGGAATTTCTACCGCTGCCATAACTAAAGCAGAAATAAGAATTGCTCCGTTAAACCATTTATTTTCAAATGTCTGTGCTCTAAAGATAGATTTATGAATAAATTTAGAGTTAAAGCCATGGAACAATTGGATTAATCCCAAAGTAAGAAAGGCCATCGTTAAGGCGTCAGCATGCTGCATAGCTGCATTTCCAACATGAGGACCAACATGTAAACCAAGTTGATATGCACCTAAGACCAAAATACCCTCTAAGATACCTTGATAAATAATTGAACTTGCAACACCACCCGAGAAGAAGTTAGACTTTCTACCGCGAGGCTTATTCTTCATAATACCTGGCTCAACAGGTTCAACACCTAAAGCGATAGCTGGCAAAGTATCAGTAACTAAGTTAATCCACAACAATTGCACTGGCATTAAGATATCCCAACCAAGCATTGTCATCATAAAGACGGTTAAAACTTCACCAACGTTACAACTCATCAGATAAAGAATTGCTTTTTGGATATTGGCAAATACCTTACGTCCTTGTTTAATAGCTTCAACAATTGTCGCAAAGTTATCATCTGCCAAAACCATATCAGCTGCACCTTTTGAAACTTCAGTACCAGTAATTCCCATACCAATACCGATATCAGCTTGTTTTAGACTAGGTGCATCGTTAACACCATCCCCAGTCATAGCAACAATCTTATTATTTGCTTGCCATGCTTTAACAATTCTAACCTTGTTTTCTGGTGAAACACGAGCATAGACACTATAGTCTTGAACATGCTCATTGAAGTATTCGTCAGAAAGTTTATCAAGTTCTGCACCAGTAATTACAGCCTTATTTTTATCTGGACTTTCTTCTAAAATGCCTAAGCGAGATGCAATTGCAGCAGCTGTAATTTGATGGTCACCAGTAATCATTACTGTTCTAATACCGGCACTTTTTGCTTCGGCAACAGCAGCTTTTGCTTCTGGTCTTTCTGGGTCAATCATTCCCACTAAGCCAGCAAAGATTAGATCTTGCTCAACATTATTAGTCGTTGGATCATCATAAGCTTTATCTACAATCTTGTAAGCCAGTCCTAAGACACGTAAAGCTTGTTCAGCCATCCCTTTATTTGATGCAAGAATTGTTTCTTTTTCATTATCTGAAATTGGCGTTACTTGACCATCTTTTTCAATTTTTGTTACTCGCTTTAATAATTCATCTGGCGCTCCCTTTACAGCCACAAAGAACTTATCGCCATAATGGTTAACCGTAGACATTAATTTTCTTTCTGAATCAAATGGAACTTCTTGAACGCGGCTATCTTTCTTAAGAAGATCTTCAACCTTAATATTTTGATCAAAAGCATATTGAATCAGAGCTGTTTCAGTTGGGTCTCCTAAAAGCCGGCCCCCGTCTTCAATCTTTGTGTCATTGGCTAAGATCATTGACATCATAGCTGGATTATCACTATTAATCGGTGCTTCATCGTTATGCAGCTTACCGTTATAGTAAATTTTTTCAACAGTCATTTGGTTCTGTGTCAAAGTACCAGTCTTATCAGAACAAATAATATCGGTAGCTCCTAAGGTCTCAACAGCTGGCAATTTTCTAACAATTGCCTTATGTTTAGCCATTGTTTGCGTTCCTAATGCCAAAATAATAGTTACGATAGCTGGTAATCCTTCTGGGATTGCAGCTACAGCTAAGGAGACAGCAACTAGAAACATATCGATAATTAATTTATTAGTTGGCTCGCTTCCCTGTTTGGTAAACATTCCTACGATAAAGACAATCACACAAATTGCCAAAATCATAATCGTTAAAGTCTTACCAAGCTGATTCAAGTTTTCCTTTAATGGAGTAGCTGTTTCATCTGCATTATTAAGCATTGTTGCGATTTTACCAACTTCGGTATTCATACCAGTGCCAACAACAATACCTTCTGCTCGTCCGTAAGTTACATTAGTATTTGCGTAAGCCATGTTAACACGGTCACCTAGTGCTACATCATCAGCTTTTAACACGTCACTATCCTTTTCAACAGGTACTGACTCACCTGTCAAAGCTGACTCTTCAACTTTTAAACTTGCAGTCTTAGCTAGCCGCATATCAGCTGGAACAACGTCCCCTGCTTCAAGCAAGACAATATCACCAGGCACAATATCTGTACTTGGAATTTCTAAAATTGCACCTCCACGTCTTACATGGGCATTTGGTGTTGACATCTCCTTTAAAGCATCAATCGCAGCTTCTGATCTAGCTTCCTGAATTACTCCTAAAATTGCATTCAGCAAAACAACAATCATAATAATTGCAGCATCAGTCCATTCATTAGCAACTACACCAGATAAAATAGCAGCCACAATTAAGACAATAATCATAAAGTCCTTAAATTGATCGATAAAGCGCATAAACATACTACGCTTTTTCTTTGATGCTAAAGAATTGGGCCCATCTGAAGCTAATCTCTTCTTAGCCTCATTATCAGACAACCCATTGTCTAACGATGTGTTCAGCTCTTTCTCAATTTGAGAAATCTCTTGAGCATAGTATTTCTCTTTCACCGTAAAACATCCTCCCATAAACAAAAAAGACCTATGACCAGTTATCAGTCATAAGTCTCACTAATTAAGATAAGTCCAGAGATATCCATCTCGGTTGTTGAACTTATCGCAATAACTTGCCGTTACTCTCTTATGCATCTATAGTATATTAAACTATCTAGTCCGATACAAGTTTAGTTCTTTTTACATAAATCATCAAAAATAGTAGTTAAAATTTATAAAATTAAAGTCTAACAGCATCTAAATCGGCATCAGTAATATTTATCAAGTCTTCCTCTGAATAACTATCAGTCAGGGCTACGCGTACTGCTTGTTTCTTTATAATCTTATCATTTAAATTTCTGACCCAACGCCCATTACTGTTATCGTTATCCTTACTTAAATTATTCTTCAATAAGTCTGCATAACTTGAAGGATTTACATGATATTGTTGTTTCTTTAGAGAAAACAATCCAATTTGAACCATTTCATCAACTGTATAATCTTCAAAATCAAATTTATTCGGAATACGACTACGTAATCCTGGGTTAGTTTCTAAAAACTTCTCCATATCGTTAGTATAACCAGCAAAGATAATCATAATATTAGAGCGATGATCTTCCATAAACTTTAATATTTCATCAATTGCTTCTTTACCGAAATAATTCTGACCACCACTAGCTAAGGTATATGCTTCATCAACAAACAAGATCCCACCTAAAGCTGATTCAAGAACTTTTCTAGTTTTTTCAGCTGTTTGACCAACATATCCTGCTACTAAATCAGCTCGAGATGTCTCAATTAATTTATCTTCAGCTATTACGCCTTTTTCATATAGAACATGGCCAACAATGCGAGCAACTGTTGTTTTTCCAGTTCCTGGATTTCCTAAAAACAATGAGTGCAACGTTTGAGAACTAGTATTTAAACCTTTCTCTTCACGTTTTTTATTTAAAACAGTGACTGCAATAAATTCTTTAACTTGTTGCTTTACCGTTTCTAGACCGATCATTTCATCAAGCTGCTGCATACCTGATTTTTGAGGACCTTTTTGTAGATCCTTTTGGTCTTTTTCTGCTTTATTTGCCTGCTTAGAGTTAGATTCTTTTTTCTGGGTAGTAAAGTACTCAATATCGTTTTGTAAATTATCTTTTACTATTGTGTATTGATTATTTTCATCCAAATCATACTCATCATTAGTAGAATCAAATTTCAATACATAAACTTCAGGGACATTAAAAGTTACATTATCTTCAATTTTAATATTAGGTGAACTTTCAAAAGCTAGGCCAATCCAGTCTAGCTTTATATTACTTTCACCTTTAGCAAAAATGTTAATTTTCCCATTATCTCTACCATCAAGTAAAAGAGTTTCTCCAGTTAAAGCACTATGATCTTCTATAATAATTGACTCAACAATTCTACTTGTATTTCCTACATCTATCTTACTTTGATTATAGAGATATAGAGAATCAATTATTGAATTTTCTACTTTTGCCTGAGCAGCTTTTTGTAAATAAAGGGCCCCAGAATAATTAGGTTCTTTAATAATTGAAGAGGTAATATTGAGAATAGATTCACTACTAAAAATGCAAGGATAATCTTTTTCTTTTACTCCACCCGTTACAGTTACATTTTGTAATGTAGCAACAGTATTCGAATATAAACTAAGGACATTACTTTCACCATAGCTAAGCGTAGTATTCTGAAGAGTTAAATTTGCTTCAGTAGCAGTAATTTTACAATTAAGAGTACTATTTTTTATCTCTACATTCCCTTTTTCAACATAAATTCTATGTGCACCGTCACCAAGTTTATCCTTTTCAACGTACAAATCATCAAATTGAGCAGTAGCACCATCATCTACATAAATAATTGGATAATTTTGACCAGTCGTAGCGTCATTAACGACCGAAACATGTGTCGCAATTAATTGACTGTTATTTGTTACTTGAAGACAATTATTCTTATCTTGATAGTGTCTCAGAGTCAGATTATTTAATTTTACCTGGGCGCCATTTTTAATGATAAAGCCGCCTAAAATAAAAGTATTATCTTCACCAGAAATATTTAGACTCTTGTTAATTACATAATTTTGATCCTCAAGTGGAAACTGATAATCTCTTTTAATCAGAATATTGTCCCCATCTGAAGCTTGATTTAATGCATCTTCAAATTTCCAGGTAGTACGCTGCTTTTTGAAAAAACCTCGATCATCTGGTCCAACTACAAAAAACGTCATATTTCCTCCAAGAAAAATACTTAACTAATTTTGCTTATAGAAATCATCAAAAACAGTTACTGGCAAATGACGCTTATGTTCACTCTTTTTCCACAACTTTTCAATCTGTTCAGCTGCTTCTTCACTCACATCTTTACCTTCTAAGTAATCATCAACATCTTTGTAAGTTACTCCTAATGCTACTTCATCAGGTAAGTCTGGACGATCTTCTTCTAAATCAGCAGTTGGTGCCTTTTCATATAAGTGCTTAGGACATCCAAGTTCCTTAAGCATTGCCTTGCCTTGACGCTTATCTAGTCTAAATAATGGGGTAATATCAGCAGCGCCGTCACCATATTTAGTGTAAAAACCAGAGAAGTTTTCTGCCGCATGATCAGTACCTACAACAGCTCCATTATTGGCACCAGCAATTGCATATTGAACTACCATTCTTTGACGAGCTTTGATATTTCCTTTATTAAAGTCAGTAATTTTTTGACCAGTTGCTTCAACTACTTTTACCATTGCATCAACTGGTTCTTTAATATTAACAATTAGATCTTGATCAGGCTTTTGAAAAGCAATTGCATCGGCAGCATCACTTGCATCTGCTTGAACGCCATAAGGTAGACGAACAGCAATAAACTGGTAAGACTTATCCCCAGTTTCTTCACGCATTTCTTCAATTGCCATTTGGCAGAGTTTACCAGTTAAAGTTGAATCTTGACCACCAGAGATCCCTAAAACATAGGTTTTCAAAAAAGGATTTTCCTTTAAATAATCTTTTAAAAAGTCAATAGACTTTCTAATTTCTTTTTTAGGGTCAATTTCTGGTAACACATGTTCATACGCAACAATTTTTTCTTGTAATGGACGCATCTTAATATCCTCTTTTCACAATTCGACTACGAATATCATTAATTAAGCTCATCTTGTTATCATATAGCTTTTGGGATAAGTCCACTGGATAATCTTGTGGATTCAAACTACGTTTATATTCGTCCCATAATCCGTCTAAGTTATTAGCTGCGAATTCTTTTGTTTCTTTAAGAGTAGGTTCTTTATAAACAAGTTTTCCTTCATGGAAAATTTCTTGTAGTAAAGGACGAGCAGTATAATCAGTAACGACCTTATTAATGTAAGTGTATTGCGGATGGAACATAAAAAGCGCATCAAATTTTCTTGGATCTTCATCATAGCGTGATACCCAATCACCCTCATTTTTCTTCTCAGAGTTTGCTTGAATCCGCCATACCTGCTTTTTACCTGGAGTAGATACTTTTTCAGCATTTGAAGAAATTTTCAAAGTATCGCGCATCTTGCCTTCTTTATCTTCAATTGCTACTAACTTATATACCCCACCTAGAGCAGGTTGATCAAAGGCTGTAATTAATTTAGTACCGATTCCCCAAACATCAATTTTTGCACCTTGCATCTTAAGGTTTTGAATAGTCTTTTCATCTAAATCATTTGAAGCATAAATTTTTGCATCAGGAAAGCCAGCATCATCTAATTGCTTACGCACTTTCTTAGAGATATAAGCCATATCGCCTGAGTCAATTCGAACCCCTTGGAAATTAATCTTGTCGCCCATTTCTTTAGCAACTTTAATAGCAGTTGGCACACCACTTCTTAAAGTGTCATAGGTATCGACTAAGAATACACAGTCCTTATGAGTCTCAGCATATGCTTTAAAAGCATCATATTCATTATTAAATGCTTCAACCAAAGAGTGAGCATGAGTACCAGCGACAGGAATATCGAATAATTTTCCTGCTCTAACATTACTAGTAGCGTCAAAGCCACCAATGTATGCTGCCCGTGTTCCCCAAATAGCTGCATCGGTTTCTTGTGCACGACGTGAGCCAAATTCCATTAAACCATCATTACCAACAGCGACCTTAATTCTAGCCGCCTTAGTAGCAATCAAAGTTTGGAAATTAATAATGTTTAAAATTGCAGTTTCAACTAATTGTGCTTGAGCTAACGGTCCTTCAACCTGCATAATCGGTTCATTGGCAAAAACTAATTCACCTTCTCGAGCACTTCGAATGGTTAACTTCAATTCTAAATTACGTAAATAATCGATAAAGTCATCATCGTAGTCACAAGTTTCCTTGAGATACTCTAAATCACTTTCCTTAAAACGAAGATTATTTAGGTATTGAATAACATGACTTAAACCAGCATTAACTGCGTAGCCATTGCCAAAAGGTTCTTTTCTGAAGAACACTTCAAATACAGAATTTCTTTCACTTATTCCCTTTTTAAAATAGGTATACATCATATTAATTTCATACAAATCAGTATGTAAAATTAATGAATCATCTTGATCAACTTGTGGGTAAAACATTTTGTCCCCTCATCACTAAATAAATAATTTTTTTCTTGTATTTTATTATAATCAAACAAGAGCAGATATCAAAAAGAGACATCAAATTTGATGCCTCTTTTTGATATTTTAATTACTTATTATTCTTACATAATCCCTAATTGTAAAAAAATCTAGGATCTGTTCTAACTTTTTCTGATCATCTTTTTTAATTTTGTAAATAGTAGTTCCTTGACTAATTATTTTCATTAAATCGTAATAAAACTGATCTAACATATTTTTTGACAACTTATTACTAAACTCATCAATTTCTGTTCCCCAATATATTTTTGTACCTTTGGGAATAACAATTTTTGCAGTTTTTTGAGGGTCAAAATTATTGCTAAAATCAACAATTGTTTTCAAATATACATTATCCAATTCAGAATCTTTAATATTTTTAACAACTAGAGGCGTGATTTCCTTTAAAGAAGTTTGGCCTTGTTTAAAAATTGATGGATATAAAGAAGCAATATGAAGCCGATTAATTAAATTGTATAAAGTCGCTTGTGTGGAATAGGCCGGCACATTTATCCGGCTTACAATATGATGCAAAGTCCTCAAATTTGTAGATAATTCAAATAAAGTTTTAGAATTATTTTGTTTTAGAGAATTATCACCTAAATTTACTTTTTTGGAAACCCGATATTTTAATCCAACAAAATTACCATTTACTACTCTTAATCCTAAATTATTTTCTGCATTATACCAAACGGGCATCCCATTAATTAAATAATTTTCATATACGCTGGTCTCAAATATCTCTCTTCGCCAAAAAGCATAATTAGTATAAATATTTTTTCCAAGTCCCAGGGCGGTTTTTATTAGACTAACTTCGTTTCGATAATAAGGTCTAACTAAATGAAATTTACCATCTTTTAAGCGCTGATACATAGCTCTAATTCCAACAAACATTCCGTCACATTTTTCACCAAGAATAGTGCTAACAGCACGATAAAAAACATTTTGATTGAATAGAATTTTATCGGCATCTAAAACAAAAATTATTTCTCCACTAGCATACTTCAGTCCATGTCTAATAGCCTTAAAATAATTATGATGAGTTTGCTTAGTATATTTAAGAGATAGTTTTGTATTTCCTAAGTATCGTCTTAAAATTTCTTCTGTTTCGTCCTGTGATCCATCATTAATTAAAATAATCTCCCAATTTTGATAGGTTTGATTTTTTATTGATTCTAGGGCTTCAACAATCGTCTTTGCGCTGTTATAAGCCGGGATGAGGACAGAAATTTTTACTTGTTTCTTCCCTAAACTAATATTTCCAAAGATATTAACAATAGATAAAGACAAAATAAAGATTAAAACTAAATAACTCGTATTAAGCACATTTGACTCAGCAACAAGCATGCTTATTTCGTTAATAATTAAAAATATTATTATCCCGACAATTAGATGACTAGTAGGCCTTAAATGACCCTTAACTTTCAAATAAAATATTGATCCAATTATTTCTATTAATAAGATGATTGAACCAATACTCCAAGAAAGATTTTTTAAAACAAAATCAGGCAATTCAGGTACATACCAAACTAGAGAAATAAGTAGAACAATCAAGTAAACACACAATAAAAAAGGACGTAATTGTTCACTAAAAGTAACCACAACTCTAATCAGATAAAAGACAAAAGTCAAAACTGAAATAATTAAAATTAGCAAAGTACCTGCTTTGATTGATAATTGAGCTAAAATATTTAAATTAAGTAATAGTAATACTAAGTTCTTTGCATTAAAGTGTCGATCTAAAAAATATAAAATCCCCATGTAAGAGATAATTGTCAATTGATATAAAGCTCCAATTTCTGATAGAGGGAAGATATCCAGATTATTTAGAACTACTGTTAACGCTAAAAAAACTGAAAGAAGACTCAAAGTTTTTTCTAAAAACCATTGATCTAAATCTTCAAGAGGAATTGATAAAGCTAATAAGAGCAATATTAATCCATAAGCAGCACTAACAATGAAAAAGCCATTATCACCCTTCCAAATATTGCTACTAAATTCAAAAATTAAAGGGAGAATCCCAATTAAAATTGCTAAAATCTTGCTTTTATGATAATTTTCCACTATTTTCACCTAAAACAAGTTTGTAATAATTTTCAATTGCCACTAATTGGTTTTTCATTGAAAAAGCGTGCATCAGATATGTCTTTTCTTTTTCAGCCATAGCCATGAGATCTGTCTTGCTCTTAGCTGTAGCTTGTCTTATTTTTTCACTAATGCTGTCTATATCTCCAATTTTGGCAACAAAACCATACTCTTCATTAGGAATCATCTTTTCAATATCACCAACATCAGTTGACAAAATTGGTACTAAATTATCACTAGCCTCTAATAAGACAAGGGGAAAACTTTCTGAATACGATGTTAAAACTGCCAAATCCATCTTTTGATATAACTTTCTAGTCTCTTGATAGGTCAAAAAGCCATGAAAAGTTACTTGTGAACTAATTCCTAAATCTCGTGCTAATGCTCTTAAATTATTCAATTCACTGCCATCACCTACAATATGCAATCGAATATTTTGATCATTAAGTTTTTTTATTGCCTTTAAAAGCAAGTCTTGTCCCTTAACTTTTTCAGCTCGACCAACATTAATAATATTGAAATAGGGGTGAGCATATTTTTTAGGAACATCCTTATTTTGATGGAAAAAAATCCCATTATAAATTACGCAAATTTTTGTTTTCGGAATACCTACTTTTTCAACTAGAAGGTTAGAAAAGTTCTGGGTAATTGCAAAGATACCATCTGCTTTTTTTAAAGCCATGATATTTAATTTAGTAAAAATATTTCCAATCATTCCTCGACCTTCAAAATCCTTTAAAGGATCAGAATGAACGGTAATAATCCACTTTGCTTTGATTTGCTTTTTAATCATTGAGACAAACAGATTAGCTCTTGCTCCATGAGTATGGACTATATCAAAATTTCCCTCATTGATAAACCTCGTAAGACGCTTTAAAACACTTAGGTCATAACGGCTTTGTGCTCCTAAAATGGTTGTTTTAATTTTTGCTTTTTTAGCAGCTTTTGCTACAGGTCCATCTGCTAAAGTTAAAAGCTCAAAATCCACATTTTGTCTTTTTGCTTCTGTCAACAAATTAACAATATGAGACCGTCCCCCACCTTTTTCTAAACCAGCATTAATATGTAAAACTTTCATTTAATTAATTCTTTCCCTTATTTTCTTTCTTTGATTTTTCAACTTCAACTACAAATTCTGGCAATGCGAGCATGCGCTTAAAACGAGTTGGATTAGTAATTAAGCGATAGAACCATTCAAGATGCGTTTTTTGAAATACTTCTGGAGCACGTTTGACTACGCCAGAAAAAACATCAAAACTTCCGCCCACTCCCATCATAATTGCAGGCACTTTTGCCTGACGTAGGATGGAGATCAGCTCTTCTTGTCTTGGAAAACCAATTGCTGCAAAAACCATATCAGGACTTGATTCTTCAATTCTTTTAGCTACCGTCTTTAGATCATCCTTAAAATAGCCATCTTCTGCTCCGACTAATTCAATTCCTGGATACTCACGAGCAATCTTTTCTTTGGTAATTCGCATTACTTCAGGCTTTGCACCAATTAAATATACTCGCAATTTTCTTAAGTTTCCTACCTGTAGCAGCCAAGTAAATAGATCATACCCTGTTACTCGTTCTTTAAGCGGTTTTTTTAATATTTTTCCACCTAAGACAATTCCAATTCCATCAGGTGTAATCAAATCCGCATTCTTAGTAATAAGGTTCATAAATTTTGGATCTTTATTAGCTGCCATTACAATTTCGGGATTAGCTGTTACTACCATGGTTGATAACATATTATTTAACCTACTAATCAATCTATCTTTAAATTCTTCTAAAGAATAGTTATCAAATTCAATTCCTAAAATATTAACTTTACTCATTCTCTACTTTTTAACCATTTCTATGTGAAATAATATCTTTACTTATTATTTTAACAAAAAAGCTGTAGGAACTTTTTCAATATAAAAGTTTCACTTTTTTATACTTCTGCTAGAATAGTAACTATTATAAGGGAGTATTTATTATGAAAAAAATTATTACCTACGGAACCTTTGATCTACTGCATTATGGTCACATTCGTCTTCTAAAAAGAGCTCGCGCCTTAGGCGATTATTTAATCGTAGGTCTGTCAACAGACGAATTTAATGAATTTAGCAAACACAAGCAAGCCTATAATAGCTATGCTGAAAGAAAATATATTCTAGAAGCAATTAGATATGTAGATAAAGTTATTCCAGAAGAAAACTGGGATCAAAAAATTAATGATGTACAAAAATATGATATTGATACTTTCGTAATGGGTAATGACTGGGAAGGAAAATTCGATTTTCTAAAACCTTATTGTAAAGTTGAATACCTTGAAAGAACTCCTGGAATTTCTACGACACAAATCAAAAAAGACTTGAAATAAAAAATGCATAATGTAGTTCATATCACAAAATCAAACTGCATTATGCATTTTTTATTTTTCAAATGTAAATTCAAATCTTTCGGCCACATATGATGCACGAACATATTCAAAAGGATAATGATTACTGAGTTCAGTCACCTGGCGTCTAGTTACTAATGGCTCCCCCTTTTTAACTGACAATAAACGAGCCTCATTTTCATTAGCAACAGCTGCACCAATATTTTCTACAACGCTCCCAATCTTATAGCCACCCTTTTCTTCAAGCGTTTGATATAAACTACTTGAAATTTCATCTTTAGAAAAACGGGAAACTAATTCATAAGGAATTGTAGCCACTTCATAACAAATCGGCACATTATCTGCAAAACGAACACGTTCCATTCTTAATACGTTATCTGTATCTTGAATTTTTAGCTTTTCTTTTTCAGATAACGATGGCTTCGTTATACGATAAGATAGTAATTTACTAGAAGGAACCTGGCCATTAGAACGAGTTATATCGGTAAAACTCATGATCCCAGACATTTTCTCTTGAACCTTTTGACTAGAGACATAGGTTCCACTACCTAAGCGTCTCTCTAGGATTCCTTCGTCTTCTAATGTCTTAATTGCTTGGCGCAATGTCATTCTAGAAACATTGAATTTTGAAGCTAATTGCCGCTCAGCAGGGATCCGCTCTCCAACTTTATATTTTTTATTTTCAATATCACGCTTTATTTGGTTATGAATTTTAATATACATCGGTTCTTGCATGATAACCCCTCACTTCATTCTGCTACCACACTTATTTTAGCTTAAACTAGCTGATTAGTCATTGTTCTTCTTTGCTTCCCAACGCATTCCCAAAATATTAATATTTGGTCTCCTATTGCATTCAACCTCTAAATCTTGAGCACTACTTGAAACAATATTTAATTTAATCTTAGCATCATCCTGGACTGCAAGCCTACTCCCATTGGGATTAATAATTAAGTCTCGTCCTCCTAAAGTCGCTTGTCCATTTAAAGCTAAGAAATACTCAAAATCGTCTCTTCCAGAAAAGGCAACTCTAGTTGCATCTGCTGTGGCCTTATCTTGAAAATCTGCGTGACTAATAATAGTTGAATTGTTTAAGGTTACTTTCGCATTATCACATGCAATTAGACGGTCTATTTTACTATTTTGAATCAAAGTTCTCGTATTCTTATCAAGAAAAATGCCACCTTTAAATTCAGATTGTAAAATATTTACCCATGAATCATCTGAAATATAGAAACTAGAGTCATCGTTCTTTTCAACCGTTGAATTGAGCATATTTACCCAAGTCTGCCCATGAATTAACCCATAGGAAATAGACGTATTATTCAAATCAACTTCAGCATTTGAATTAGGGTATGTACTTAGATTACCATGAATCATACTGTTAGAAATAATTGCAGTCCCTTTTCCCTGAATACCTAAAGCTGCGTAATTTTCAGAATCATAATCAATTAATGAATCGGTCATTGTAAGTCTAAAGTCAGCTTGTGCAAATAAGGAAACACTAGAATTCAAAATTTTACTTGAAAATAATTCTAATGTACATTTTCCATTTACAGCAATTGCGGCCATATCATCTTCATCCCCATAAAGGGTAGTATTACGTAAAGTAAGATAGGTATCGGCATCATCTTCAACGTAAATAGTATTATGGCCTGATTTTGTTTGAAGAGCAATATTTTCTAATGTAAAAAAGTTACAATTATTCTCTAACACAAAAAAGCCACTAATTACCGTCTCGTCGGGAGTATTACCTGTCCCCTTGATAGTAATATTATTTACTTCTAAGCCTCGATCTAACTCATAAAATCCAGGAGCAAGCAGTAATACATCATCGGGCTGCAAGTCTTTAAGAGCACTTTTCCAAGTAGTACCGTCTCCTCGACCACTGACTTTAATAAGACGCGCCATACAAATCGATCCTTTCTACATAAAAATTTCACACATTATTCCCTTTATTTTCAATGTTCTCTGCTTAAATATAATCATCAATGGAGGTAACTATGATTAACATTACTACAAATCAATTAGCAGAAATTTTAGCACAAGATTCTAACATCAATTTATATGATTTACGAACACCAATTGAATTTGCATCAGGTCATATTCCTGATAGTCATAATCTACCCTTTGAAGAATTAAAGTACTTCAATGATCCTAAAAATGAGACCTACTATTTTATTTGTCGGTCTGGCGATCTTTCACATCATGTATGCCAACTTTTAAAATCTAAAGGTTATAATAATTTAATTAACATTTCTGATGGTATCCTTAACTGGAAAGGTAAAATACAAAGTATAAACTAAAAATGCAATATAACAAAAAAGGTCATCATATGATGACCTTTTTTTCGGGTTGGGTGTTCTTTCGAACTATTGGGTTAGCTGGAT
>CANRQR010000022.1 GCA_947641735.1 uncultured Lactobacillus sp. | reverse complement strand
AATGTATTGATCTTTCCAAGAAAATTATAGATGATGAATTAAAAGCAGATTCCATCAAAGGAACAAAAGACTTGCCTAAGCCAATGGAAATTAAAAAGCAATTGGACGAATACGTAATTGGCCAAGACCGGGCTAAAAAGGTTCTTTCAGTTGCCGTTTATAACCACTATAAGCGTATTAGTCAAATGGATATTGATAGTACTGGAACTGAGTTGCAAAAATCAAACATTGCTTTGATTGGACCAACTGGTTCAGGTAAGACTTATTTGGCTCAAACTTTGGCTAGAATTTTAAATGTTCCATTCGCTATTGCTGATGCTACTACATTAACTGAAGCTGGTTATGTTGGTGAAGATGTAGAAAACATCTTACTTAAGTTATTACAAAATGCTGACTATGACTTAGAGCGCGCACAACGAGGCATTATTTATATCGATGAAATTGATAAGATTTCTAAGAAAGCAGAAAATGTATCAATTACGCGTGATGTTTCTGGTGAAGGTGTTCAACAATCACTTCTTAAGATTTTAGAAGGGACTGTTGCTTCTGTTCCACCTCAGGGTGGACGTAAGCATCCGCAACAACAGATGATTAAGATTGATACTACTAATATTCTGTTTATCGTTGGTGGTGCCTTTGATGGCATTGAAAACATCGTTAAGAACCGTTTAGGTAAAAAGACAATTGGTTTTGGTGCCGAAAACGGACTGGATCAAGTAGATGCAGATGACTGGCAAAAGAATCTTACTACTGGTGACTTAGTTAAGTTTGGTTTGATTCCTGAATTTATCGGACGTATTCCAATTATTACGACTCTTGATAAGTTGAGTACTGATGATTTAATTAGAATCTTGACTGAACCAAAGAACGCTCTTGTAAAACAATACAAGAAATTACTTTCTCTTGATGATGTTGATCTTGAATTTACCGATGGTGCTCTTAAGGCGATTGCAGATATGGCAATTAGCCGTCATATGGGAGCACGTGGCTTACGTTCAATCGTTGAAAATTCATTGATGGACGTTATGTACCGCACACCTAGTGAAGATAACATTAAGAAAGTCGAAATCACTAAGGATGTAATTACTAAGCATGCTGAACCAAGGATCACTTATAAGGATGAAAAAGCTAAAAAGACGAGTGAGGCGACTAAATAATGAAAGTCGTAGATGCAGAGTTCGTAATTAGTGCTGTTTCTGAAAAACAATATCCTAAAGATGATTTGCCAGAATTTGCATTAGCTGGACGTTCAAATGTTGGAAAATCTAGCTTGATTAATACGATTGTCAACCGACGTAAGCTTGCTCGTACGTCGCAGCAACCAGGTAAAACTCAAACCCTTAATTTTTATAAGGTAAATAATGAACTATATCTGGTTGATGTTCCTGGCTATGGTTACGCTAAGGTTTCTAAGAAGCAGAGAGCTGCTTTTGGAGAAATGATTCAAGACTACCTTGAGACACGTGCAGATCTAAAGGGATTAGTCCTATTAGTTGATGCACGTCATAATCCAACTTCGGATGACATTAATATGTTTAATTATGCTCTTTATCTTGATGTACCAATTTTAGTGGTTGCAACTAAGATGGATAAACTTAAAAAGATGGAAGCTAGTCAAATTAGGCAAAAGATTGGTAAGAGCTTAGACTTAACTCAAAAGAATGTTTCTTTCTTACCATTTTCTAGCGTTACTAAATTAAACGTTGATAAGTTTTGGGATTGGATTGAAGATAAGATGTAATTTAAAAAATTGCATAATTTACTGATTAAATCCGCTTAACTTTGCTATAATAAAATACGTTGAATTCATTGAATTAATGATATTTCAACAACCTTTGAAAAAGAGAAATACCGATTGGAGCTGATAAGCTTTAGTCGGTATTTTTTCTTGCTTAAATAAATGACTTAGCTTTAGAATTAAATTATATATTTTAAAGAAATAAGGGATAAAAATGACTAAGAAAATCTTATTTGTTTGCCATGGTAATATTTGTCGATCTCCAATGGCTGAATTTGTTACTAAAAAGATTGTTAAGAAACTTGGAAAAGAAAGCGAGTATGAAATTGCATCTGCAGCTACTACTGAGGATGCAATTATTGGCGGGATTGGACGAGATATTGACGTTCGTTCACAAAGAGTTATGAATGAACATGGAATTCCTTTTACTCATCGCCAGGCTAAAAAGATGGTTAAGAGCGACTACGCGAAATATGATTATATTGTGGGAATGGATGAAGAGAATTTCTTTGATATGAATCATATTTCGGCAGGAGACCCAGAAAGGAAAGAATACAAGTTGCTGTCTTTTACTGGTTCAATGATGGATGTTGATGATCCATGGTATACTGGTGACTTTGAAGCTGCTTATCAAGACATTTGTCGTGGCTGTGAGGCTTTAATTAATAAGATTGAGAAGTCTGAAGCATAATGCAAGTTCTACCAATCTTCCTAATTGTTTTAGCCGTAGTTGTTACTGGCTATATCTTTACTTCTAAGAATCGCTTTTATTTTTTGAAAGCAATTATTCTCTTCTTAGTATTGTTAGTTTTAAGTACGATTAACTTTCTCATCTTCTTTGGAACTGCAGCTTTATTTATTAATAAAGTGCATGATATGAAGCTAGGTAACCTGTTCTTACTATTAGCTGCTCTAGTAGTCTTATCTGGGCTCTTCTTATATGAAGGGCTTAAGAAGGTTAACAAGTATCATCAGATTTCAGAAATAACTTTAACTCTAATTGAATACTGCATTCAGTGGTCTTTGATCTATGTGACTGTTTATCAATCAATCTTTAATAATATTGCGAAGATTCATACGATTACTAAAATGATAAAAACAGTTCACATTCTTAATCCAGATTTATTAGTAGTAATTATTTTACCTTCATTTATTTCAATTTGGATTGCAGTTGTTCTCTTGAAAAAGTATCAACATGATTTATAAAAGGTAGTCTTATAGATGGACTACCTTTTTATTATGCCAAGATCAAATTTTTGTCATTAGTGTCCTAAGCTCATACAATTGAAAATGAAAGCGGATGATATATTTGAAAGAAGGTTATAAATATGACAGTTCCAACATTTGATCGTGAAAGAGAAGAAATTATTAAAGATGTACGTGAAATGATCCATCGTGATCGTAACAATGGCTTCATTTTGGAAGAATTACAAAGTAAATATGGTAAAGATTTTTCTGATGCTGATTTGAGAGCTTTAATTAAAAAGGCTAGTGAATAGCAAGGAAGTAGGCATACAATGAGAATTAATTTTTGGATGGATTATGCATCTCCATTTTGTTATATTGCTTTTCATAGGTTAAATGAAGCGATAAAGACAGTAGGTATTGATCAAAATAAGTTAGAGTATAACTTTTGCACTTTTCAAATTGCTCCAACTGCTACTGAAAATCCACGCCTAACACGTGGGGAGATGTTAACGCAAAAATATGGTTTAACCAAACAGCAACTTTATGAAAGATTTCAAAATATTACTGAACAAGCTAGAGATGCAGGTTTAACTATTGATTATGCAGATACGCTTCCAATTAATACGATGAAGGCTTTGCGTTTAACTAAATGGTCTAATGACACGCAAGTAAACCAAAAAACAGCTAAGTTAATTGATGAGATTTTTGTAGCTTATTTTGTTGAAAGCCAAAATATCGCTAGTGATAATGTTTTATTAAAAATAGTCAACGACGCTGGATTGAATGCATCATCTGCTAAAAAGATTCTTACTAGTGAAGAATATAGAGATGTAGTTATTGAAGATGAAGATAACTTAGCTAACCGAAATGTGGATGCTGTACCATACTTTGAAATTGGTCGTTATCATTATGAAGGTGTGCCTACGAAAGAAGATTTAATTGAAGCAATCAATAATTTGATATATCAGAAGGCAAACTAGCCTCTTAATACTAATTTTCTTTTATTTAAAGTGTAATTTTGCTCAAAAAGTGAAATTACACTTTTTTATGCGAGATTAAATTGCGCCGAAAGTGTAAATTTAATGGTAGGATAAGAATAAAAGAAAAGAGGAATTATACAAATGAAGAAGATATTACTAATTAGCGCGGTAGTGCTTAGCTTAGTAGGAGCTAGCGGCTGTTCTACCAATTCTGCTTCGACTAGCGATAATAGTACTAAGAGTTCTAAGACAGTGCAAAAGAAGCATTGGGATAAGAAAAAAGACCAAAAACTTGCCCAAGAAATGAAAGACTACGGCAAAAAGAATAATCAAACCTATACTAAGTATGATGGTAAGACTAAACTTACTAATTCAGCTAACCGAATTTACCCAGATGCGTTTAAGAAAGATATTTTTAAGCTAAATGGTAAAAAGATTAGTATTGGTTGGAGTCCTCAAGGCGAACACCATTATGACTACGATGTCTTAGCTATTTATAACCATGACTTAACTAAAGATGGTCAACACAAGACTTTCCTATTTTGCTGGCACAAACAAAAGCCAATTGTCTTAGTCGATGAGGCTGGCAAAGGCAATGTAGTTGACTTACATGTAAGCAACGATAAGTCATTAAATGGTAGTTTTTCAAATATTATGTACGGCGAAAACATTTAACTTAAAGTCTGCTATTCTAGCAGACTTTTTGTCTATCGAGGGGAAGATCCGTATAATGGTAGCAAGTGAGATGATTTGAATAGGCAGGGATAGAAATGTTAAGTAAGAGAATGCGAGAATTACTGGATAAGGTATACGAGACACCAAATACTTTTGATGTAGCAATTATTGTACAAACGCCAGATTTTGAAGAAACTTATATTAGTGATAACTTACGGCGTTCTTATCAACCAGCTAGGGCTGAAGGTTTAATTTTTAGGTTAATTGCTAGCTTTGTACAGCGACTTGATTTAGACTATCAGGAATTTATTGATGTCTTAAAGGGTGATTTAGAAGATGAGTTGTTTAATGTAAAAGCAATGCGAAAAATAAAGCGTCCTCGTCATGATCTGCCTGAAGAAAAGTTAAGCAAAGCTGAGCAGCGAGTAGGAGAAATAGTAGATTTTGCTGAAGACTTAGTCAAAGAAGGCGCAATTGGGGATTACGTCTTAGTAGCTAACTATACGGATAAGTTAGGAGAGGTCTACTTTCAAGATAGTAGCGATCAGAATATGTCGACCTACCATGATATTCAAGTAATGCTGATGGAATATGCTAACCGGAATATTCTTAATCCTCAGGCAGTTTTAAAGGATTTAGAAAATAAAAAGCCGAATCCAGCTAAATTGCTTAATAAGGAAGCTTTTGAAGATCGAGCAATTAATGGCTTTAAGGTCGAAGACTTTTGGCAGGTTTATCGAGTTCCTTATCAGGGCGGCCAGTTTGAAATTCAGACTCCTGAAGGCGATCGCCTAGAGCAAGAGATAATTGGTTTTAGTAAAAAGTTGCAGCAGCTAGACTTAACCTATTACATTTTATTTATTAGGACTGAACGCTATATTTATGTGCTAACACCTTCATTTAAGACTGAAGATAACCTAGTTAATGCGTTACCCAGTTATTTAACATGTTTAGAAGCTAATATGGATTTCACTGATGAAAAATTTAAAGAAATTAGCGATATGATGCTTGAAGAAAAGTCATACTTAAGTTTAGTTCATGGTGGCGACTCTGCATATGCAATTGATTTACCAGTTAAAAAGGAAATTACAGATGAGCAGGAAATACGGTTAGATATTCATGACATCTATAGTGAGCTTTTGACTTATCAAAAAATGGGATTAGTGCGTGATTTCTACTTATTTTCAAATATGAAAGATAATACTTTTACTGGTGGAAAGATGGAAAGCGAAGACTTAACGAATTATCTCTTGAATTTCGTTGAATTATTAGGTTACTTAACGCATATGTATCCTAATTTATCGCCGCAAAAGATTATTGACTTAGTAGCTACTAAGGATGAGTTAAAGCGCAAGCGAAAATAGTTGCTTTCTGTTCATAAAGTTCCTATTGTAGAGGTGAGAGTGTAATAACAGAAAGAAGAGTTGAAAATGAAAATTTCAATTTGGGGCGATTATGCATGTCCTTACTGCTACATTGGTGAAACTAACTTACAAAAAGCAATTAAAGAATTAGGCGTTCAGGATAAGATAGACTATGACTTAAATGCCTTTCAAATTGACTTAGATGCTCCTAAGTCAACTAAGCAAACTAATGCAGTCCTCTTAGCCTATGAGAAGGCAATTCCGTTAGCTAAAGCAAACGCAGCCTATGATCATGCTAAGGCAATGGGTAAGGCAGTTGGGTTAACAATTAATGAAGCAACTGCTTATAATACAAATACCATGGATGCTCACCGGATGGTTCAATGGGCTAAGGCAACTTATCACGATTCTAAGCTAATTGAAAATCTAGCTGATGATTTATTCTATGCTTACTTTACTGAAAATAAGGAATTAGCAGACCATAAAGTATTATTAGATGTGGCAAAAAAGAATAAGTTAGATCCTAGCGAAGTTAAAAAGATTTTGGCTTCAAATGCATATCAAGATGTAGTTATGCAAGAAGAAGCTGACTTAGAAAGTCGCGGAGTTGAATCAGTACCTTACTTTATTATTAATGGTCAACAATTTGACGGTGTTCAAGATGTTTCAACCTTCAAAACTGTCATTGGAGCAGGTTTTGGGATGAAACCAGATGAATTTTTAAACTTTTAAAAGTTATTTAATTAGGCTTCTACACATTTTGTGTAGGGGCCTTTTTTATATGCTTGTTTTTTGATATGATTATATTCCTTAATAAAATGTGTTATTTTATAGAAGAAAAGGAGTGAATATGAACAGAGAACTTAATAAGTTTAGCGTTAATCTGCCAGCAGGTAGGGCCTTAAATACTTGGTCCAAAGAATTAGTTAAGACTAGAGTAACAGACTCAATCTGTACTTCTGCATTTAGACCATTTGTCCACGAGAATAATCTATATCAATTAAATGAAAATATGATTGCCTTATATGATTTTCATAAAAATCCGCTTGAAGGAAAATACCAGTCAGTTATCTTAGATAAAAAAGAGGGTATTATTTTATGTCAAAAAAATAGTCGACAATTAGTTAATTATTTTTTGAAGCACCGTTTAATTTTAGGAGCAGTATTGCAAAAGAAATTACAGAAAGAACTAGGCTTTTATTATCGCCATGCAATTTCTTTAGGAGAGATTGCCTATTTTTCGTTAAGAGCTCATTCAGAAAGACATACTTGCTGGATTGGCCTACATCATATGCAAACGGTACAACAAGTAGAAGATAAGGTAATCTTCTCTTATCGAGATAATGACCACACCTATAGTTTTGAATTTGATGATTATGCACCGAACTTACATAAACGGCTAGCAGAGGCAATTACGCATAACCATGTTTTTGGTCAAATGTTAGTTAAATATGCGAATTCTCATGGCTTTCATTTGAAATTGTGTAAGTGCAGAAAGAAAAACTTAGTAGCAGATCAAGAATACTTTTATTTAACTAAGATTCAGAATGCCTTAAATTTAAAGGATCTTGCGGAAGCTGCAATTGAAGAATTTCATCGAAATTATGGTCGACAATGCGCTGAATTTTTTGACATTAAAGATTGGAAAATTCATGATCATAATTTGTTTTATCGACTGTCTAGAAGAATTAAATCAATTTTGTAAACACGCTTGAAAAAGCGTGTTTTTTATTTACCAGAAAGGATAGCGATTAAAGACGAGTGAAAAGGAAAAGCCGAACAAATGTAAAAATAAAAAGTGCGTAGTAGCAAGCTTTTGAAGATACTAGGTCTTGGATTTGAGTAAGATTTTGCTTTTGATAATCTATTTTCTGCACAAGCGCTTGTGACATTTTGATTAAGGAATGGTCACAATATGGTTACAGAAAGAAATTTTATTAAAGCCTGGGAAAATCGGCGTTTAGTTGCTGGAGCAATTAAGGCAGCTGGAGTTAGGGCAGATTATCAAGATTATGCAGACTTATTGCAGGATGGAGTCTTGATTTATGCGGGGATGCTAGAAGAAAGTTCAGGAGAAGATATTGATAAGCTAGCCTTTAAAAAGATTTTCTGGCATACCTTAGATGAACTGAGAAAGACTCAACGCAGAAGCGAAAGAAATGAAGAGATAAATAATGAGACGGAATTAGGAACGGCAGAAGTTGATTGGGATAACTTAGTAGTTTTGAAAGATGAAGTTAAGAAGTTAAAAGAGATTGAGCGGTTATTATTTTTTGAGCATTTGTTGGGGCAGAGGGAGATCACGACCTTGGTTGAGCAGGCGGGATGCTCGCGTAGAACCTTGCAGCGAGTGAAGAAAGATTTACTTTTAAAATTAAGAAAAGCGCTAGAAAAATAAGCAAAATCGTCGAAAAAATAAATAACATTTAATGGGTTCATATTGACTTTATGGGAGGGGTGACAGTACACTTATATGCGTGAAGGTGGTTAGATCGCTATTTAGAGCATGTTTTAATTCAATAAAAGTGTTTTTTTATGCTAATTGTGAATTTTCGAATATTTTATTGTATAATGATTTTTAGTGTTACTAAAAAACGAAAAATAAAAGAGGAATAAAATGGATCATAATAATAGTGATAATGAATTAAGACATCGCTCACATCATCGACGTAAAAAGTTTTGGCGTATCTTTTGGATTGTATTAGGTGTCTTCTTTGTGGTAGATATCATTGCGGTTATTATCGCTTGGCACAATATCCATGTTGCCACTAACAATATGTATAATCCGATGAGTAACGAAATTAGTGATCGAAAGGTTAGCGACACCCTTAAAGACAAAAAGCCAATGAGCTTGCTTTTATTAGGAACAGATACAGGTGAATTTGGTCGTTCTTACAAGGGTAGAACTGATACCATCATGATGATGGTTATTAATCCTAAGACTAATAAAACTACAGTTGTTAGCTTGCCTCGAGACATGAAAGTTAACTTACCGGGCTATCCAGATTATTCACCAGCCAAGATTAATTCAGCTTATACTTATGGTGGTGTAGACGAAACTGTCAAAACGATCAAGAAGTACTTCAATATTCCAACTGACGCTTACGTAATGGTAAACATGGGAGGATTAGAGAAGGCAATTGATCAAGTTGGAGGAGTAACAGTTAAGTCACCATTAACCTTTGATTATGAAGATTATCATTTTACTAAAGGCGCAACGTATCATATGAATGGGAAGAAAGCTTTGGCATTTAGTAGAATGCGGTATGACGATCCTCGAGGAGATTATGGGCGTCAAGAGAGACAAAGACTTGTAATTATGGCATTATTAAAGAGTTCCATTTCTTACAAGACAGTCGTTAACCAACCATTCTTGAACTCAGTCTCTAAGCAAACCATGACAAATTTAACTTTTGACAATATGGTTGCTTTAGCTCAGAACTATCGTCATGCAACTGATAATGTAACTACTGACTACGCTCATGGACAAGGCGACTGGGAGAATGGCGTTGCCTATGAATCAGTTAGTCAAGCAGAGTGTCAAAGAATTAGTAATAAGTTACGTGCTGCCTTAGGGCTTAAGCCGGAAACCTTGAAGACAGGAGAATAGGAAAAAGTGGAAAACAGTACAAAAACTGAAAATACAATCGATTTACGTAGATTATGGATGCTCCTTCGAGCACATATCTGGTCTATTATTTTATGGGCAATTGGATTAGGCGCAGTTGGGTTTATCTTAGCTGCTTTTGTGGTTGAACCTAAATATACTTCAACTACTCAAATCTTAGTTAACCAGAAGCGTAATGAAAATGATGCAAATCAAGCATTTAATGCACAACAAGCTGATGTCCAGGTAATTAATACTTATAAGGATATTGTTACTAGTCCAGTTATCTTAAAAGATGCTTCTAAATGGATCAAGAATCCTACTGAAGTCGTAAAACCTGCTAAGAAGGCTAAATACAGAACATTAGCTGATGGTACTAAAAAATTAGTTAGTCCAGCAGAACCAGCAGTAGTTAGAAGAGCGGGTCGTGGATATAATGTTAGTGCTAAAGAAATGCAAAAGTCTGTTTCTGTAAGTACACAACAACAATCACAAGTCTTCACTATTAGTGCTAAAAGTAATGATCCTGAGAAGGCTCAAGCAATTGCAAATGCAGTAGCTCAAACATTTAAGAGCAAGATTAAAAGCATCATGAATGTTAACAATGTAACTATTGTTTCACCAGCTGCGCGTGGTATTAAAACTTTTCCAAAGACTACACTCTTTACTTTAGCAGGAATTGTACTTGGCTTAATTATTAGTGTTGCGTTAATTGTTTTACGTGATTCATTTAATACTACAGTAAGAGATGATGATTACTTGACTAAGGAATTAGGCTTAACTAATTTAGGTCATGTATCACACTTCCACTTATCTAATAAGTTTAGTATTAATAACGATAATAATTCTGGTAAGAAGAAACGAGTATAGGAGCGTATAAATGGGATTGTTTAATAGACGTAAAAAACGTGGTACTGATGAAACCATGCAATATGGTGCTAAGTTAATCACTGTGGCAAAACCGCAAAACCCAGTTAGTGAACAGTTTAGAACTGTAAAGACAAATATCGATTTTACAAGTATCGATCATCAGATTAAGGCCTTAGCCTTTACTTCTGCCAATATTAGTGAAGGTAAGTCGACGGTGACAGTTAATACAGCTGTAACTATGGCTCAATCAGGGAAAAAAGTCTTATTAATTGATGCTGATCTTCATAGACCTACTCTACATCAAACCTTTGATATTCCGAATAGAGTAGGATTGACAACAATTTTGACTTCACATTCTAATGAAGTAGACATGGCAGCTATTGTAAAAGAAGATATTATTCCTAATCTTTCTGTTATGCCAGCTGGTCCTATTCCACCTAACCCAGCACAATTATTAGGTTCTAACAGAATGCGAGCATTCTTGAATATGGTTAAGGAACACTATGATTTAGTTGTCTTAGACCTTGCTCCAGTTCTTGAAGTTTCTGATACCCAAATTTTAGCTGGTGAAATGGATGGTGTAGTGTTAGTAGTTCGTCAAGGCATTACCCAAAAAGCTGGTGTTGAACGAGCAATTGAAATGCTTAACTTAACTAAGACACATGTTTTGGGTTATGTAATGAATGATGTAAAAACTGGTCCAAATGGCTACGGCTATGGCTACGGCTACGGCTATGGCTATGGATATGGCCAAGAGAAAGATACAGAAGCGAAGTAATAAATAATGGTATTAGTTGATATTCACTCACATATATTACCGGGGATCGATGATGGTTCTCCTGATTTAGATTCATCGTTAGGATTAGCTGAGGCAGCAGTAGCAGATGGAATTACTCATGCGTTAATGACGCCTCATACTTTAAATGGAAAATACCTAAATCATAAAAAAGATATCATAAAAGAAACTGCTGATTTTCAGAAAGCGTTAGAAGAAAATCATATTCCTTTAACAGTCTTTCCTAGTCAAGAAGTTCGTTTAAATGGTAATTTACCTCAAGCCTTGGACGATGATGATATTCTCTTTTGTGATGAAGATGGCAGATATATGTTATTGGAATTTCCAAGTGAAGATGTACCAACTTATGCCAAAGATATGACCTTTAAGTTGCTTGGTCGTGGGATCACGCCAATCATTGTTCACCCTGAAAGAAACTCAGGGATCTTAGCCCATCCTGAAAAGTTGCAAGAATTTCTCGAACAAGGATGTTTAACCCAAATTACAGCTAGTTCGTATGTGGGAGTATTCGGTAAAGAAATTGAAAAATTAGCTGACAGATTTGTAGAGGCTGGACAAGTAGCAACTTTTGCTTCAGATGCCCATACATTGCCAAAACGTGAAAGTCGAATGCATGACGCTTATGAGAAGTTAGAAAAGACGCAAGGATTGGATGTTGCTAATAGCTTTAAGCAAAATGCGCGAAATATTATTAATTCTGATAATGTTAACTTAAATTGGAGACCATTGAAGAAAAAGAAAAGATTTTGGTTATTTTAAATTTATTGGGGGATAGAGTTTTTTATGATGGCACAAGAGGTTAAAAAGGTAGAACTAGATCCGTCAAAAGTTAAAGGACGTTTAGTATATCATACTGTAAAACGTGGATTTGATATCTTAGCTAGCGGGGTTGCTTTGGTTTTATTATCACCACTATTTGGAGTTTTGACTGTAAAAATAAAAAAAGAAGATGGTGGCCCGGCATTTTATTCACAAACAAGAATCGGAAAAAATGGAAAACCGTTTAAAATGTGGAAGTTTCGTTCGATGATTGTGAATGCCGATAAAATGGTAAAACAGTTAGAAGAGCAAAATGAAATTGACGGGGCAATGTTTAAGATCAAAGATGATCCTCGAGTAACTAAGATTGGTCATGTAATTAGAAAATATAGTCTTGATGAATTACCTCAGCTTTGGAATGTGTTAAAAGGCGATATGTCTTTAGTAGGGCCGCGTCCACCTCTACCAATGGAAGTGGCTGATTATACTGATTATGATAAATTGCGTTTAAGTGTTACACCTGGTTGTACAGGACTTTGGCAGGTAACAAAACGTAATGATGCAGATTTTGATGAAATGGTAGAATTAGACCTTGAATACATTAACAAGAGTAGTTTATGGTTTGATTTTAAGATTTTGTTGAAAACTGTTGGTGTCGTTGTTCATCCAAATAGTGCTTATTAAAGGGTAAAAGAATGAAAAAAAAGAAGTTACTTTATTTTGTAGAAGCATTTGGTGGGGGTATTTTCACTTACCTTTGTAATCTATCAAATCAACTCTGCGATGATTTTGATATTTATATTGCATATGGAATTAGAGAGCAAACTCCTAAGAACTTTGAAAAGTATTTTGATAAAAGAGTCCATTTAATTCGTATTAATAATTATCAGCGTGAAATTTCTTTTTCTAAGGATTTAGCCGCATTTAAGGAAATGAAAAATGTGGTGAAACAAATTAATCCCGATTTAATTCATTTAAATTCATCTAAAGCAGGTATTTTAGGGAGATTATTATTGAAAAATAGTAAAATCCCTGTTTTTTATACTCCACATGGATATAGTTTTTTAATGACCAATATTTCTAATAAAAAGAGATGGTTTTATAAAACTTTAGAGAAAAAATTTGCTTTTAAAAATATAAAAACTATTGCATGTAGTAAAAGTGAATATGATATTTCCAGAATGATTACTTCAAATTCAACTTATGTAGATAATGGGATAAATTTACAAGAATTTTCTTCTCACTTATTAGATATGAAAAATAAGGTATTAAGGGGAAAATATAAAAATATAAAAGTTGCAACGTTAGGGCGTATATCTGTTCAAAAAAATCCTGAGCTTTTTAATAAAATTGCGGAATCCTTGCCGGAGATAGAATTTGTTTGGATTGGCGATGGAGAATTGAAATCGAGACTTTTAGCGGATAATATTAAAGTAACAGGATGGGTAAATAAAGCTAAAGCATTAGACATATTAAATGATACTGATATATTTTTGTTAACATCTTTATGGGAAGGTCTACCGATGGCTTTATTAGAAGCGATGTATCTGAAAAAAATATGTTTAGTTTCTAATGTTGTGGGAAATAAGGATGTTATAAAGAGTGGTTATAATGGATATTTATGTAATAATGCAATGGACTTTATAAATATTATAAAAGAAATTCTTCAATATAATAATATTGAAAAATATAATGAAATAAGGAAAAATGCAAAAAAAGATATCTTAGATCATTATAATTCGACAGCAATGGCTAAAGGATATAAAAAAATTTATTTGAAATCATTGAATAATTAGGAATAGATTAAATGAAAAATAAAAAGAAAATCAAAGTTATGCATTTCGTATCGGGTTTTAAAAATGGTGGAGTAGAACAAGTATTACTAAACTACACTAAATTACTTAATAAAAATTATAATGATAGTATAGAAAATATAATTGTCTACCAGCATACTGCAGATCCAGAAAAATTAAGAATGTCTAAAAAGATTGGTAATAGAATGATCGAAATTCCAGCAAAAAGAGATGGAATTTTTAGGCATATGTATGTAACTTATAAACTTTTAAAAAATGAAAGACCGGATATTGTTCATGCACACATGAGTTTGACTAGTTTTGTTCCATTATCTGTGGCTGCTTTTTTAGGTATACGTGTGAGAATTGCGCATTCACATATAGCTCAAGATGAATTTAATCCGCATATAGTTCCGCTTTTAAAAAAGTTAAATATTCTATTTGCCACTAATTTATTAGCTTGTGGAAAAAAAGCTGGTAATTATATGTATGGTAATAGAAAATTTGATGTATTGTATAACGCAATAGATCAAAGTAAATACGAATATAGACCAGAATGGAGAGAAAAAATAAGAAATCAATATCATATTACTCCAAATAGTGTAGTGCTAGGTACCATCGGTAGAGTAGTAAAACAAAAAAATCAGAAATTTTTAATAGATATTTTTGATAGTTATAACAAAATACATAAAGATAGCTATTTATTTATTGTTGGTGATGGAGAACTATCTGATGATTTGAATAGTTATATTGATAGTAAGAAAAGTAAAGATAAAATCATTCGAATCAATGCAGTAAAGAGCACAGAAAAGATGTATTCTGCTTTTGATGTGTTTTTAATGCCTTCTTTATATGAAGGATTACCGGTGGTAGCTATTGAGGCCCAAGCTTCTGGGATTCCTACTCTTTTGTCGAATAATATTGATGAATCGGTAGTTTTTTCTGATAAAGTTGATATGCTTCCAATTGATCAGGGCATTAAGCCATGGGTCAAAAAGTTACAAGTTTTGCAAAATAGAAAAAGTGATCGTAAATTTCAGGGAAATAGCAATTATGATATAAAGGTTCAAAATAAAAGGTTATTTAACTTCTATTTAAATTGTATGAGAGAGGATAAATGATAGAAAGGTGGATATGAAAAATATGAAAACTGTTGATTGTGTAGTTGTAACTTACAATAGAGTTGATTTGTTAAAAGAATGTATTCATGCTATTGAGAAGCAAACATATCCAGTTAATAATTTTTTTATAATAGATAATTGCTCTACAGATAATACCTGGGATTATTTGAAATCTGTAAAAAGGGCAAATATAGTACCAATACGATTAAGAAAAAACTTGGGAGGGGCTGGAGGCTTTAATATGGGCCTGAAAGCATTTATGAATAGAAGTAATTCAGATTATGTATGGATTATGGACGATGATACTATTCCTAGTTTTAGTGCGTTGGAAAATCTGATGAAAAAAAGAAAGGTTTCTTCTAAACTAGGTTTTTTATGTAGTAATGTTCGTTGGCAAGATAAAAGTGTTGCCGTCATGAATATTCCTACCCCATCAAAAAATTGGAATGAATTTTCTGAGCATGGTGTGACAAAAGTTGATTCTGCATCTTTTGTTTCCATAATGTTTCCCCGCAAAGTTGTGGAAAAAGTTGGTTATCCGATATCTGACTTTTTTATTTGGGGTGATGATATGGAATATACGCTTAGAATCACTCAGGATTATAATTTTGAAGGATTTATGGTAAATGATTCTTTAGTAGAGCATAAAATTAAACAAAATATTGCTACAGATTTGGTGAAAGAAGAAAATATAAATCGAATAAAGAGATATTATCTTGCACAACGTAATACAATATTTTATTTAAAGAAACATACTAATAAAAAAGAGGTATTTAAGGCTACTATAAGACAAGGAATTAAGATTCCAGTACAAGCATTGTTAAAATCCAAAAATCACAAGTTTTATAGAGCATGGATTTCGATTAAAGGAACAATAGCTGGTGTATTTTTTAATCCAAAAATAGAGAAAGAAAAATATATTAATAAATAATAATCCTACTTAAATATAATATGCTTAGGTAAAATGAGGGACAAGTAATATATAAAATGAAAAAACAAACCTATAGTAATATCTGCGCCTATTTGATTGCTGTGGTTATCATGGTAAATTGTAGAAGTGTTTGGCTTAGTAATCCAGCATGGACTTCCGTATTAAATATGGGATTGTATTTGATACTGGTGTGTGGCTCGATTTGTCTTCTTTTAATCAATTTTGATAGTATAAATAATTTGAAGAGTACTATATTAGTTAGTTTATTTGTCTTTCTTTATTTTTTTGTTTATTTACTTTTTAATTCTGTAAATTTAAAGAATAATTTACTGTTATTAATTGTCTTAATTTTATTCTTATGGATAGTACAAATTAAAGGAAGAAAATTACCAATTATTCTTGAAGCCTACAGCAATGTAATTATTGTAATTGCAGTTATTTCAATTTTAATGTGGCTAACTTGTTCTTTACTTAAATTAATGTCTCCTAGTGGATATGTACAGTTCAATTGGACTTCAACTGAAGGAATATATAAATTGATCCCCACTTATAAAAATATCTATTTTGAAACTCAAGATATAACTTTGCCTGTTGTTGGAAATATAATTAGAAATACGGCAATTTTTACTGAAGCACCTATGGCTTCTTTAAATTTTTGCTTAGCATTTCTTATAAAGATAGTTATGAGGGCTAAAACTAAAACAACAATCTGGTTAATTATTGCTATTTTAACTACTTTTTCGACTACTGGATATATCCTATTGATTCTGACATTCTTTCTGAAATGGCTTGAAACAAATAAAAATCAATTTATCTATAAGCTACTATTCATGGTACCAGTATTGATTATTGCAATTATTGGAATTAATTTGTTGATTGGACAGAGAGCAACATATGGTACTCAATCAACCAGCTTAAGGTTAGATGATTATAAAGTGGGATTAACAACATTTTTACAACATCCATTATTTGGCGCTGGTTTAGGAAATAGCATGGCGTTGACAGAAAATATGGCTAGTTGGCGTTGGCGTATTTCTATGATTGGTTTTAGTAATTCAATTGCTGAAGTATTAGCTCAAGGAGGAATATATGTTAGCATTGCATATATGTATGCTTTTATAAGAGGATTATATTTAACGATTAAATTTAAATCACTAAATAATTTTATTTTAATATTGGGAACTTTTTATTTATTTTGTACTACTATATTTAGTTATCAATATATTTTATTGCTGTTATTAGTTTTATTTGCTAAATTTGAAATATATTTAAAAATTAAAGATAAATGAAAATTAATTAGATTAAGGAATAGAATAATAATGAAAAATACATATTTAGTAGTTGGATCAGGACTATTTGGTGCAGTATTTGCTCATGAAGCAGCAAAACGTGGTAATAAAGTTACTGTAATTGAACAAAGAGATCATTTAGCAGGCAATATTTATACTAAAGAAGTTGATGGCATTCAAGTTCATCAATATGGAGCACATATTTTCCATACGTCAAATAAAGAAGTTTGGAAATATGTACAACAATTTGCTGAATTTAATCGCTACACCAACAGCCCTGTAGCAAATTATTATGGTAAGATGTACAATTTGCCATTTAATATGAATACTTTTAGTGAAATGTGGGGAGTAAGAACTCCACAAGAAGCTATGGATAAGATTAATGAGCAACGTCAAGAAATGGCTGGTAAAGAACCACAAAATCTTGAAGAACAAGCAATTTCCCTAATTGGGCGTGATATTTACGAAAAACTAATTAAGGGATATACAGAAAAGCAATGGGGCAGAAAAGCTACAGAATTGCCAGCATTTATTATTAAAAGACTTCCAGTTCGTTTAACTTATGATAATAATTACTTTAATGATGATTATCAAGGAATTCCTAAAGGTGGTTATACCCAAATAGTAGAAAAAATGCTTGATAATGAAAACATTGAAGTTAAGTTAAATACTGATTTCTTTGATAAAAAGGATGAATATTTAAAGACCTTTGATAAGATTGTCTACACTGGCATGATTGATAAGTTCTTTGATTATAAGTTAGGCGAACTTGAATATCGTTCTCTTCGTTTTGAGACTGAAGAAAAAAATATAGATAATTATCAAGGTAATGCAGTAATTAACTATACTGATGCAGAGACTCCATATACACGTGTAATTGAACACAAGCATTTTGAATTTGGTAAGGGTGATAAAGACAAGACCATTATCACTCGTGAATATCCTGCTGATTGGAAACGTGGAGATGAACCATACTATCCAGTTAACAATGAAAGAAATAATACCTTGTATAAACAATACAGAGATTTAGCTGAAAAAGAAAATGACAAAGTTATTTTTGGCGGTCGTTTAGGTCAATACAAATACTATAATATGGATCAAGTAATTGCAGCTGCTTTAGAATCTGTGGAAAATGAATTTGGTGAATAGTTTTTATGAAGGTCATTAAAAATTACCTTTACAATGTTGGATATCAAGTATTAGCCATAATTGTACCGTTAATTACATCAGCGTACGTTAGTCGTGTTTTGCGTCCAGAAGGTGTTGGTGCAAATTCTTTTACTAATTCCATAATTCAATATTTTATTTTATTTGCAAATATGGGTATTGGATATTATGGAAATAGACAAATTGCTTATGTTAGAGAAAATAAGGATCAAATGTCAAAAACTTTTTGGGAAATCCAAATAGTTAAAACAATTATGACTCTTTATGCTTTCGTAGCATTTGAAATCTTTATGATATTTTATACTCGTCAGCCTGAATATATGTGGGCTCAATCGCTTAATTTGATTGCAATTGCTTTCGATATTTCATGGTTTTATGAAGGTATAGAAGATTTCAAAGTTACGGTTTTGAAAAATTCATTGGTAAAAGTATTATCAATGATTGCCATTTTTATCTTCATAAAAGGACCTAATGACGTAACTCTGTATATTATTGTACTTGCATTATCAACATTAATTGGTAATTTAACACTGTGGCCAAATATAAGACGTGATCTTAATAAATTTTCCTTTAAGTTTTTAAATCCGTGGCAGCATTTTTTACCAATGGCAGAATTGTTCATTCCACAAATTGCGACACAAGTTTATGTTCAGCTTAATAAAACTATGCTTGGGGTAATGGTTAATGAAACTTCCTCAGGCTATTATCAATATTCTGACAATTTAGTTAAATTAATTTTGGCCTTAGTTACAGCGACAGGTACTGTTATGTTGCCACATGTGGCTAATGCAGTTTCACATGGTGATATGCATAAAGTAAATAAAATGTTGTATAAGTCATTTAACTTTGTTTCTGCGGTTTCCTATCCTATGATGTTTGGATTAGCGGCTATTTCATTAACTTTAGCACCCAAATATTATGGTCCCGGTTATGGTCCTGTTGGTCCGGCGATGATGATTGAATCTATTGTAATTTTAATCATTGCATGGAGTAATGTATTGGGTGTGCAGTATTTGTTACCTATCCATAAGCAAAAACAATTCACTTGGTCAGTTACATTAGGTGCTGTTGTCAATCTAATTTTAAATGTGCCATTAATACGAATTTGGGGATTAAATGGTGCTATGTGGTCAACAGTGCTATCTGAGATTTCAGTCACCCTCTATCAAATGTGGGCAGTAAGACATTTACTTAATTTTAAAGAATTATTTGCAGATTCGTGGAAATATTTTATAGCTGGGTTAGTAATGTTTGTACCTGTTTTTTGGATGAATACACATTTAAAAAGTTCGTGGTTAATGATGGGTATTGAAATAATTGTTGGTATAGTAGTTTATGGAGTAATAATCTTTATACTTAAAGCATCGATTGTTAAAGAGGGTAAAGATTTGTTTATTAAGAAATTGAATAAATAGTTAATAAAGCCTCGAAATTCGAACATGAAATTCGAGGTTTTATTGTGTACTCTAATTTTAAGATTATATGACAATTAAAAGTGATTAGAATGGAAAATGAAATGAATTTAAACTGCAAAAAAATAAAAAAATTGAAAAGACCTTTGGCGCATTATATGCATATAACAATTTAAATAAAGAAAGTAAAGAGCCAGAATGGACAAAACTTGAGAATGCATTAAACGATAAAAATATTACTAATATAGCAATTTCAGCGCCATATGATACTGGGAAAAGTAGTTTTATGTTAAGTTTTTTTAATAAATTAGAAGAAAGTCCGACGCATAGATTCCTCAGATTATTAGGATTGCGAAATAAAAGCTATAGATTTATTAGTGTTCCTAATTTTTTCGAAGATATAAATAATAAAAAGAAAAGTGAGATAGAACTAGAAAAAGATATTTTAGATCAATTATTGTTAGGTAGTAAACCATCTAGATTGCGATTTCCTGATTCCTCTATCAAGAGAATATATCCAATTAGTTTTTTTACAGTGTTAATTAGCTACTTTATGATAGTTTTATTGATTGGAATTATATTTTCAAAGAAACTCATTCTGAATTCAAACACATTGTTAAATATTATAGGATTAATAATTATTGGATTTTTCGGATTTATAATATATTATTATTTATTACATTTTTTTAATAAAATATCACTCAGTTTGTCAACAAAATTTAGTATTTCTAATACTACTATTGAAAGTAATTTAACTCCTGGTAATGAAGTAGCAGAAAGAGATAAGTTCGTAGAATATAACGAAGAATTAAGATATTATTTTGAGAAAAGTGGAGAAAGATTTATAATTTTTGAAGATCTAGATAGATATAACAATCCACTTATTTTTCAAAGATTAAGAGCATTAAATTTACGATTAAATAATACTTTTACAAAAAGTCCAATAGTTTTTATTTATACTTTAAAAGATTCGACGTTCTCTAAAAAAATAGATGATACTAGTTTTTATAATGAGAATTATGCAGCTGAAATGCGAGCTAAATTTTTTGATTATATTATATCTATTTTTCCACTCCATAGTTTGGAAAACAGTTATGATGTATTTATTAAACAACGAGATAAATGTAAAAGATTGTTAATTGATGATAAGTATTGTTATGGAATAGGAAAATATATACATGATAGACGTCAAATTATTACTATAATATCTGACGTAGATACATATGCTCAAAAACTAAAAATTTATGAGATTGAATTTGAAGATGAAAAAGATAAGCGTGAAGCATGTAATAAGCTTTTTGGATTGATTGTATATAAGAATGTATACCCTGATGATTTTGATAAATTAATTACCGGTCAAGCACTTTTAAGTCAGCTGATTGCAGATAAACAAGATATTTACAGAGTTATAAAGCAATTATGTAAAATAAAAAAAGAAAAATTTACTACTAATACTTGGATTAATATATTTCAATATTTAAATAAAGATAATTTTAATTCTTTTTCTTTTTCAGATAAAATTAACAGAGATTTAAAGAAGTTATTTAAACATCCTATTCTTTTATATCTTATATCTAATGGTCTTTTGAGTGAAGATTATTATAATTATCTTTCACCTACTTATTTTTCTTTAAAATCACCAAAAGACAAAATTTTTATTAATAAAGTATTGAATCATCAAGTAATAAAAAAATCTGAGACTCTCGAGTATCCATCTGAAGTTTTGAATTATTTTAGACAAATAAATATTGATTATAGGTGTGCATATTCAGTAGAGTTATTAAGAGAAATGATTAAGAATGATTCAGGGGCTTACTTAAAAGAAATAGAAGTTATAGTTCATCAAATAGAAAGAAATAAAGATTTTGAATTTGTAAATAAATTATTTTTGAAAGAAACTGCTGAAGAGAATCTGGAATATATATTGAAGTATTGGGAAAATTTTTTAGATGATTTATTGGCTACTACGAATAAGTGTAGATTCAATATCATAGATTCAATTTTACGAATCTGGATTAAAAACCAAGAGAATTTTGATAGAATAACTAAATTTTTAACTTCTAA
This sequence comes from uncultured Lactobacillus sp., assembly GCA_947641735.1. Taxonomy (GTDB): domain Bacteria; phylum Bacillota; class Bacilli; order Lactobacillales; family Lactobacillaceae; genus Lactobacillus. Next base: position 4,459 of record CANRQR010000022.1, on the reverse strand, counting down.
CGTTGCCTTTTTAGAAGCTAATGAAGTACAAAGTAGTATTGTTTCCCAAAATTATAGATCATCATTTGCTAACCTAGTTCAAAAAAGTATAGAAAATTATCAGTTTAAAAATATCACTTTTTTAGTTGATTACCCTAATTTAATGAAAACAATAGTAAGGAAAAATTGGTATAGAAAAAATTATATAAATTTTGAAATTATAATCACTAATTTAAAGGAGATTTTTACTTTAGAAAAAGTTACTAATTTTGTTTCTACTAAATATTTTGAAAAGAATATAAAGAATTATCTTACTAAAAATACAATAGCAGGTGAAGAATTAGAACAGTTGATTAATTATGTTGATCTAATGCCTAACATATACTTAAGATCAATTTGCTATTCTAAATTACGAAGTAATTATATTGATAAAGATAAAAGATTAAAAAAGCACTTGGATGATAAAATCAATGGTATAAAAGAACTTAAATTCTATAATTGGATGATGAACTTTAAGAAAACATCAGGATGGTTAAATGAATTAGCAAAAATAATATATTCTGATAGGAAGGTTACGAAAAATATTCGTAACTTAGAATTACTAGATAAATATATGTATGTTGATGGAAAAGATAAAAAAGTTGAATTAGCTCTAAAAAAAGCTTGGAAAATGTATGAGGAAAGATTGCAGTTATAAATTTATTTGTAAAAAACACTAATGTACAAAAAATGCACATTAGTGTAAGTTATCGAGGAGTTGGAAAGCTTATAAATTTAATTATTTTCTCCCCGCATATAGTATTTTATCATGAGTTTTTTTTAATATAAAAATTATATGTATAAAGTTAAAGGAAACATATTTTCACGGAGTTGAATATTTTTATATTTATGAAAAACTTGATAAATCTATTTTTTATTTATATTATTATATATGCGTTATGATGAAATTAGGCATAACGGAAAAGGATTGTTGTCAAGATCTCGGTCCAGAATTTATTAATAATATTAATAATAAATTCAGTCCCAAGATCGGCTACTAGAGAATATGTTTCTTGATCTAAAGTAATCCAGAAGACTCCCACAATTAACAGGAGAATTCGTGTTCTAGGAGAGAGATTCATATTAGGTCCTTTCGTCTTTATGGTAACATGAAGATACATGACACTACTGAGTAGTTATAATTCATCTCACTGTTTATTCTGTTATGAATTATAAGTCTGATTTTTTGTACCCACTGGTTAGGAACGCTATTCTCCGTTGCCAGTGGGTATCGTCATTTATTGGGGTAATTATGAATATTAATGAATGGTTTAAAAATCCGAAAGTATTAGAAAAGAGTAAAAGAGGATATGCTCATTTTGATCTTCGAACTGATTTAAGTAAATGTAGAAACTATATTACTAAGCCTGAAAATATTGCGCATCATGGTTTTTATCCATTTATAAAATATGATCTTAAATATCATAAATATAATAGGGCGGAAGGAAGAAAAACAAAGAAGCGTACCATTTGTTATGCATCTCATATTGATAGTTGTATTTTTCAATATTATAGTTTCTTGATTAATGAAAAATATAATTCTCGTTTAAGACAAGACGATATTAATAAAGTTCCGATTGCCTACCGAACGAATTTACATACGGACACCATTGCCGAATTTAACAAGATGTATCAGTTTATGATTCAATACTCTTCTTCGTATATCATGATTGGCGATTTTACTAGCTTTTTTGATAGAATTAACCATCAGTATTTAAAAGAGCGCTTATGTGATTTATTGCAAGTTGATAAGCTTAGTTCCGATTATTATGCGATATTTAAACGAATTACCAAATATGATTATTGGGATTTAAAAGACCTCTATCGATTAAATAATCTTAATCCAAAGAAGAGAAAAGATAAGATTAAGATGAGTTCTAAACCAAGAATTCTCTCTCAAAGTGATTATAAGAAATATCGATCACACATTAGGCGACATCAGGACAATAAAGGAATTCCACAAGGCTCATCAATTAGTGCATGTTTAGCAAATGTTTATATGCTAGAAATTGATCGGCTGATTAATGAATTTGTAGTTGCATGTGGCGGTATTTATAGAAGATACAGTGACGATTTTATAATTATCTTACCTATGGATACTAGTTCAACTGATGATATTGAAAAAATAATTCTAAAATTTGAAGCATTTAAAGATAAAGGTATTTTGGAATTACAACCAGAAAAAACGCAAGTTTATAAATTACAAAGTCATTCTATTGTTAATATTGGGCATCTTTTTACTCCGAGCCTAAATGAAAAGCATAAAACAATTAATTTTATTGGCTTTACTTTTGATGGTAATGCAGTAAAAATACGCGAAAAAACGACAAGTAAATATTATTATCGAATGCATCATAAAGCTAAAGGTGTTGCTCATCAATATTATCGTAATAAGTATTACAAGGGTGCAGATAAGTTATATCAACTGTATTCCCCAAATGGTCAGTATGGAAAAGGCAATTATTTTACTTATTTAAGTAGAGTTCAGAAGGACTTCCCTAGCCAATCCATTATGATTCCAGAAGATAGGATTATGACAAATATTAGACTGACTTTGAAGAAGAATAGGTGGGGATAGGAGTAGAATATAAATAAGTATTATATAAGAAGAAGGAGATATTGATGAATCAAATTATAGTGCCAATTATTACAATACATAGTATTTGTCAAAAAATTGCAGGCTATATTAATGATGATGAAATAATTGATTTGATAAATGCTTATATTACGCAATATCATTTAGATATTACAAAAGTTGAGGTCAATGATAATAGACACGGCTGGCAAATTCTTTGCGACAAAATTAATGATTTCCCAGATGCTAATAAGCTCGATTTTATTGGACAAATAGTAGAAGCAGACTATATTAATAATGAATATGATTTTAATTTTATAAATAAATTTATTAAAAAATATAATTATGAAGAAGTACAGGAAAAATTGTTTGAACAATTGGCTGCATTTACTTCTGATGCTGTAAAAGTTCAAGAAAATTTCGCTGAGAGATTAAAAGTAGATCATTTAGAAGCATTCCAATGTTGGAAACACAGCATCGAAATGCTTAAGGGAAAATATTATTCTGAGTCCGGAGAAGATATAAGAAAAACTTTTGAATTTTTACTACGTGACATTTTAGGTAATAAAAAGTCTTTAGAAAATCAAATAAAAGCTCCAAATCGTGATGTTATGAAATCAGAGATAGGTAAATATTTGAAGCAAAATAAAATTAATCCTCAAGTCATTAATTTTATTACACATCTTACGTCTGCAATTTTGTATATCTCTAATGAAAAATTTAAGCATGGAGAACCAACAGGGTTAACTGAAAATGATATAAGATTTTATATGAACGAGACATTTTTAATTATGGAATGGTTTCTTGATATTGAAGAAATGCGCTAAGTAACTAAGTTAAATGAATATGGTAATAAATTTAGGCTGTTTTGCAAATCCTGTTGATGAGTAGCTTTGAATGAGAATCAAGCAACTTGAAAATAGTTGTTTGGTTCTTTTTCTTTTATGATATTTTCTTCTAGTCTAATTCTAATTAATAGATATCTAAAACTGCTATAGCCATAGGCAGTACGCTCAATTTGCTTAATTTTACGATTGACACCTTCAAGACAGCCATTAGAATAGCCGGAAGAGATGCCGTTTAGTACGCCAGTATAATTACGTTTAAAAGTTAATAATGTCTGATGCATTTGCTTGCCGACGGCTTGTTTTGAATGAAACAAGTGAATAATTTGCTTTTCGTCTTTGTTTTGGATAGCAGCCATAAAGTCCTGCATAACCCAATATGTGTTTTCAAGCTCTTGATTGCAGTCTAAGCCATCTAAAACAACGTGCTCTTGAGTCAGATAATCTTTGAAGTGCCAGTCATAGTAAGGCGTTTTCTTATTGAGCTTGTCATACTTCATGAGATAAAGCTTCCAGGTGGATTTTAATAGCTTATATTCACGCCTTTGCTTCTTAAAATGCTTCATAGTCTGAACTCGTAAGCTATTAGAAGATCTGGTGAGCATTTGCACGATGTGAAAACGATCGATGACAATCTGAGCATTAGGAAATAGCTTTCTAGCTCCGATTGGATAATAGCAGTTAAGATCCATGGTCACTGTCTTAACCATAGCCCGAGCCTTCAGAGTAAGCTTATAGGAGTAGCGCAAAATCTCAGGCTTAAAACGCGTTCTAAGAATTTGGCCTACTTGGTGAGAATCACCATCTAAACAAATAAAGTGGAACTTCTTGCCAACGCCTTTAAACTCATCAAAAGCTAAATGTTCAGACAATGGATTAAAATCATCGTAGAACTTAGAAGAACAAGATTCTAAGACTTTTTGAACCGAAAGAGTATGTTCAGGAAAAATACTGGCCATAGAGTGATTGATCCGTACCGTGTCAAGTAGACAGTTAAAATATATAAAATGATTGATGAACC
>CANRQR010000021.1 GCA_947641735.1 uncultured Lactobacillus sp. | reverse complement strand
TGGTTGCATCACTAAAACCATATTTCTTAGCTAAACGTAAAGTTTCAAGATTATCCTTATTTTCTTGGATATTTTTTTCCATCTCTACCATGTGACTAACAATATCTAAGAAATAAAAGTTAATTTTGGTTAATTCATGCACATCTTCAAGACTATAACCTCTGCGAAAGGCTTCTGCTAAATAAAAGAGTCGATCATCTTGCGCTTTAACTAGTTTTTGCTCTATCTCTTCATCACTTGCATGATGAGCAGCTTCAGAATAGAGATCTTTTTCGTCAATTTCAAGGGACCTTACCGCCTTTTGCATTGCCTCTTCAGCTGTTCGACCAATTGCCATTACTTCACCAGTAGCCTTCATTTGGGTACTTAAAGTGCGGTCGGCCTTAGAAAACTTATCAAATGGCCAGCGAGGAATTTTGCAGACAACATAATCTAAAGCTGGTTCAAATTCAGCATACGTTGTTCCAGTTACCGGATTTTTAATCTCATCTAAGGTCATACCAATTGCAATTTTTGCGGCCATTTTTGCAATAGGATAACCTGTTGCTTTTGAAGCCAATGCACTTGATCGTGAGACTCGTGGATTCACCTCAATGACATCATAGTCAAAACTATTAGGATCTAAGGCTAGTTGAACATTACAGCCTCCTTCAATCTTAAGAGCTCTAATTAAACGTAAAGAGCAATCACGAAGCATTTGGTATTCTTTATCACTTAAGGTTTGACTAGGTGAAAAAACAATTGAGTCACCAGTGTGAATTCCAACTGGATCAAAATTTTCCATACAACACACAATCATTGCATTATCATCATGATCACGCATTACTTCGAATTCAATTTCTTTATAGCCCGCAATTGATTTTTCAATTAAACATTCAGTAACAGGTGACAGTTCTAATCCATTCTTGGCAATCTGTGCTAACTCTTCATGATTATTACAAATACCACCACCAGTTCCGCCCATCGTAAAGGCCGGACGAACAATAATTGGATAGCCAATTCTATCACCGAACTCTAAGGCTTCTTCAACAGTATTAACAGTTGTTGATGGTGGAACGGGCTCACCCAATTTTTTACATAGTTCTTTAAACTTCTCTCTATCTTCTGCTTGTTCAATCGAAGAAAGTCTTGTTCCTAATAACTCAATATTTAACTCATCTAAAATCCCTGTTTTAGCTAATGAAAGAGCCATATTCAATCCAACTTGCCCACCAAGCGTTGGTAAAATTGCATCCGGATATTCTTGTCTAATGATTCTTGAGATTGATTCTACGGTTAGGGGTTCAATATAAACCTTATCCGCAATAGTAGTGTCAGTCATGATCGTAGCTGGGTTTGAATTAACTAATACTACTTCATAGCCTTCTTCGCGAAGAGCTAAGCAAGCCTGAGTTCCTGAATAATCAAATTCTGCAGCTTGGCCAATAATAATTGGACCAGAACCAATTACCATAATCTTATGAATATCTGTTCTCTTAGGCATGACGCTCTTCTTCCTTTCTTTGGTCAATCATTGACATAAAATCATCAAACAATGAGTCTTCATCATGAGGTCCTGGGGTTGCATCAGGGTGAAATTGGACTGAAAAGGCAGGATATTTTTTATGACGTAATCCTTCAACTGTACCATCATTTACTTCAACATGAGTAATCATCAAATTTTCTTTATTAATAGATTTAGGATCTACCGCATAACCGTGATTTTGCGAAGTAAAACCAATATTGCCAGTAGCAATTTCTCTTACAGGATGATTAAAGCCACGGTGTCCAAACTTCATTTTGTAGGTACTAGCCCCATTTGCGAGTGCAAAGACTTGATGGCCCATACAAATTCCAAATAACGGAACATGTTTTTCAACTTCTTGGACCATTTTTGCAGCCATAAGCATTTCTTCTGGATTTCCAGGTCCATTTGATAAAAGCACACCATCTGGATTAAGATTTAAAATTTCTTCGGCTGTTGCAGTGTAAGGTAAGACAATACAGTTACAGTCTCTCTCCGCTAATTCTCGTAAAATACTATGCTTAATACCAAAGTCAACAACAACTATATTTCTTTTTGAGCCAGGAACTGGATAAGAGTTTTTCGTTGAAACACGGCTGATTACACCGTGGGTAATGTTTCTTTGCTTTAATTCTTGAGCAATACCTACTGCATTTTCCTTTGAATCAGTAATTCTTCCTTTTAGGGTGCCGTGAATTCTTAATTTCTTAACCAATTCACGGGTATCAATTCCCTGCAAGCCAGGGATGTTTAATTGTTTTAAAAATTTTGGCAAGGTTGTTTGCATACGCCAATTGTCTGGGTGACGTGCTACTTGGTGGCAAATAACGCCCTTAATTTGTGGCTCAAGTGATTCATAATCTGCTAAAGTAATTCCATAATTTCCAATTAAAGGATTAGTAAAAACCAAAATCTGATCGGCATAACTTTGATCCGTAATTGCTTCTTGATAGCCCGTCATCCCTGTTGTAAAAACAACCTCACCACTACTTTCACAATCAGCGCCAAAACCCTCGCCTTCATAAATACTACCATTTTCTAAAATTAAATAGCGTTTCATTTTGTTCCCCTTTGATATACAACTTTACCATCAACAAACGTCATCACTGTCTCCCCATATACCTTATGGCCAGTAAATGGTGTATTTACTCCTTTAGACTTAAACTCTTCTTCTTTAATTTCTTTTTGATGTTCAACATCAAAAATCGCAATATCTGCATTCTCACCAGGTGCAAGAAGACCTGCACTTTTTATGCCAAATACTGCAGCTGGCTTCTCAGTAAGAAGGGATAGTAATTGTTCAAGCGTGAAAACTTTTTCTTCTTTTACAAATCTAGTATAAAGAGTACTAAATGCTGTCTCACTTCCCGTAATTCCAAAAGCGGCTTCTCGCATACTACCTTCTTTTTCCGCTTTAGCATGGGGAGCATGATCAGTAGCAATTAAATCAATTGTTCCATCTAGCATCCCAACTAAAAGAGCTGCTTGATCTTCTTTACTTCTTAGTGGTGGATTCATCTTAAAGTAAGGATCGTCTTCTGGAATATCACTATCTGTCAATAAAATATGGTGTGGTGCAACCTCACATGTTACCTTAATCCCTAGTGCTTTTGCTAAACGAACTAATTCTACACTGGTTTTTGTCGAAACATGACAAATATGGTAATGAACCCCTGTTTTTTGTGCCAAAAGGAGATCACGAGCAATTTGTGTAGTTTCAGCAAGTTCTGTAACTGGTGGTAAGTCTAATTTTTCAGCTGCTACTCCTTCATTAACAATTCCTTTATTAAAAAGTGAGTCATCTTGGGCATGTGCTGCAATAATTAAATTGTTTTCTTTCGCCTTTTGCATGGCTAAATACATTGTCTGCGCACTTTGAACTCCATGTCCGTCATTACTTAATGCAAATGCGCCTGCTTTCTTAAGTGCTGCATAGTCAGGAATAATATCAGTTGTTTCATCATTAGTAATAGGGGCATACTGGAGAATATGGACTAATCCCTTTTTTTGATTTTCTCTAACCATCTTCTCCATTAATTCAGCTGTATTAGGAACAGGAGTGACATTAGGCATGGCACCAACTGTTGTAAAACCTCCACGTGCTGCCGCTTGGCTACCAGTTTTGATATCTTCTTTATAGGTTTGACCAGGATCACGATAGTGAACATGAACATCTACTAAGCCTGGGCTAACTATCATCCCGCTAGCATCAATTGTTTCTTCCCCTTCTAGGCCAGTTCCAATAGTCTTAATTTTTTGACCATCGATTAAAACATCAGCTTTGATTAGGTGGCCATTTTGATACACAGTTCCGTTTTTAATTACAGTAGTCATTACTTGAGTCCTCCTAATTTTCTTCCTCGTAAGACTGCTTCAATCATTGCCATTCTCATAAATACACCATTTTGCATTTGACGAGTAAACATACACTTGTCGCCTTCCACCAAATTTGCACTTAATTCAACATCGTGGTTAATTGGGCCGGGGTGCATAATAATTGCATTTGGCTTTAATTCTTGATAGCGCCCCTTATTAATTCCGTATTTTTCATGATATGCTTTTGCATCAAAATTCTTTTCATTAGGATCATCACTGTGTCTTTCATGTTGAACTCTTAACAGCATCATCACATCCATCTCAGGAATCAGCTTATCGAGCTCTTCATACCTACCATACCTATCAAATTTATTTGAGTACCAATATTCAGGTCCTGAAAAGTAAACTTCAGCTCCTAACCGATGGAGTAATTCCATATTACTTTTAGCAACCCGGGAATTAGTAATATCACCAACAATAGCTACCTTTAGACCCTTAAATTGTTTAAAATATTCATGAATTGTCATCATGTCTAACAAACACTGACTTGGATGTTGCCCACTACCATCCCCAGCATTAATTATTCCAATATCTAAATGTTGATGGGAGTGCGGATAAATTAAATTTTGATAGTATTCATTTTGTGAATGACGAATCACTTCAATATCCACTCCCACAGCTTCCATAATCAGGGATGTATCGTATAATGTCTCTCCCTTATTAACCGAAGAATGAGCAGGATCAAATGGAATTACAGTTAAACCTAATTTTCTTTCAGCCATTTCAAAACTAGTATGTGTTCTACTTGAATCTTCAAAAAACATATTAGTAATATAGATGGGCTCTGTTAGATTAGGTGTAGCCCCACCATTTTTAAAATATTCTGCTCGATTAATTAAAGCTTCAACTTCTTCAACACTCAGATTTTCTACACTAACAAAATTTGGTAAACTAACAAGATTTAAATTTTCCATTTTTTATTCTTTCTAAAGCAAAAAGGCCTGAAGCATTTAATCGCTCCAGGCCTATTTTTCATATTCTTGTATACGAAAAATATAGCAACCCTTCTGGCCCTCTCTGGAGTCAATTAAATGGTTGACTATTAAATTAATATTTCTTAATTATTTTGATAGAGATTTCAGTTCAACCGAATCCTTACCATCTTTTTCTATCATGTTAACAGCAACTTGTTCATTAGCTGCAGTTGGGATATTCTTACCAACAAAATCAGCTCTAATTGGTAATTCACGGTGACCGCGATCTACCAAAACTGCAACTTTAATTGAACTAGGACGTCCATCATCCATCAAAGCATCCATCGCTGCTCTAATTGTTCGACCAGTATAAATTACATCGTCAATTAAAATTACTTTCTTATCGGTAATATCAACGTCAATTTGGTTAGAATTGACTACTGGATCTTGTTTCAATGAAGCATCATGACGATCATCACGATAAAGAGTAATATCTAGCTCATCGATTGGAACATCAACATTTTCTAATTTTTGAATTCGGTCATGGATTCTCTTAGCTAAATAAACTCCTCTTGTCTTAATTCCAATTAAAACAAGATTATCAGTACCCTTATTTTGCTCAATAATTTCATAAGTAATTCGAGTTAATGCACGCTTCATTGCTAGTGCATCCCAAATTTCCTTTGCCATATTTTTCCTCCTGATTATGCCCATAAAAAAGCTCCTAGTGTTTTTGAGACTAGGAGCTTATAGTAAAGTCATACTTAATTTAAGCCTGCCTTGCTAGCCTCACGGGACTAATTTTAAAGGACATTCATTGCTTTAAAATTACTGTAAATTATCTTCTTTGTCAAGCAATTTAATTAAATTCAACTTGATTAACAAGGTCATTAATATCTTCAATACCTAGTTTTTCTAACTCGTTTGGCAATTCATCAGCAATGTGTTTTGATGCAATACTGTCTTTAAAATGAGCTGTCCCAACAGCAACCGCATTAGCACCAGCAAGCATAAATTTAACTACATCTTGGGCTGAATTAATTCCACCCATCCCAATAATTGGTAAACTTGTACTTTGACGGACTTGGTGAATCATTCTAAGCGCAATTGGTTTAACAGCTTCTCCAGAAAGTCCGCCAACGTTGTGACCTAAAACAGTTTTTCTAGTTTTAATATCAATATCCATTCCTAAAAGAGTGTTAATTAGGGATAAACCATCTGCACCGCCCCTTTCAGCGGCTTTAGCAATTTGTGTAATATCAGTAACATTTGGAGTTAGTTTCACATAAATAGGAACATTAGTTACTGCCTTAATTTTCGTAGTTAACGATTCAACGACATCTGGATGAACGCCAAAACTCATTCCGCCTTGGTTTACGTTAGGACAAGAAACATTAATTTCTAAAGCATCAACTAAACCAGAATCAGATAATTTTTTTGCTACTTCAACATAACCTACCTCATCCTCGCCACCAACACTGGCCACGATGGGTAAGTCAGGATACTTCTTACGCAAGGGTATCAATTTATCAGTAATTACCGCATCAACTCCAGGATTTGTTAATCCAACTGAGTTTAAAACTCCAGTACCTAAAACAGCTATTTGCGGTTGAGGATTACCAGTTGTTGCACGAGGAGTCGTGGTCTTAATAACCATTGCTCCTAAATCATTTAAATCAAACTTCTTGGCTGCTGGAACATCTCCAAAACCAAAAGTGCCACTTGCTGGCATAACTGGATTTTTTAAATCTAAACCGGGTAATTTTACATGCGTATTAATCATATTTGCCTCCAAAACGAATGCTCACTGACATTCAATTATTTTTCAAAAATTGATTGTACACGCTTTTTTATTTTTTTCAAAGTTAAAAATTTTATTTGTAATTCTTTACTGAAGGTGCTAAACTTCATTTTGATTAAACTTTAAACGGTACAGAGAGACCGCAAGTTAGAAATATTGGCTTAAATTATCTGGAAAAGTCTATACCTAGTGTCTCTCTGCGCTTGGTATAGACTTTTTTGATGGAGGAAAAATGACAAGACCAGTTATCGTTGCCTTAGATTTAGACAATGAAAAGAAATTAAATGAACTCTTACCTAAGTTAGGTAAACCAGAAAATGTTTTCATTAAAATTGGAATGGAACTTTTTTTCAATGAAGGTCCTGCAATTGTTAAAAAACTATCTAAACAAGACTATCGTATTTTTTTAGACCTAAAAATGAATGATATTCCTAACACCGTCTACAATGGCGCCAAAGCCTTAGCTAGTTTAGGAATCACTTACACCACTATACATGCTCTTGGTGGCAGTCAAATGATTACAGCAGCAAAAGAAGGTTTAGTTGCTGGCACTCCTATTGGTAAAAATGTCCCTAAGTTACTAGCTGTTACAGAATTAACCTCAATTTCCGATGAAATTCTGCACGAAGAACAAAATTGTAATCTATCAATGGAGCAGCAAGTTTTAAGTCTAACTGAAACTGCTAAAAAGGCTGGCGCTGATGGAGTGATTTGTTCACCGCTAGAAGTTAAGAGCTTGCGTCAAAATGTTGGTGACAACTTTTTATATGTAACTCCTGGCATTCGCTCAGCAGGAAATGACAAAGATGATCAATCTAGAGTAGCTACGCCAGCCCAAGCAAAAGAATGGGGTTCAACTGCCATTGTTGTAGGACGTCCCATTACCCGAGCAACTAATCCAGAAGCAGCATATGAAGCAATTAAAAAGGAGTTCAACTAGAATGCATAAAAATCAAATTATCAGCCAATTAATTCAAAAAAAAATTATTACTATTTCACCTGATAAGCCATTTACATACGCAAGCGGTATGCTTTCACCAATTTATACCGATTTGCGCTTAACTGTTTCCTATCCTGAATTACGTGATATGATCGCTAGTGACTTAGCAAATTTAATTGCTAAAAAATTTCCTGAAGCAACAATTATTGGCGGTGTTGCAACTGCAGGAATTCCACATGCTGCTTTAGTTGCTGAAAAATTGCATCTACCAATGATTTACGTTAGACCAAAACCCAAAGATCATGGAAAAGGTCGTCAAATTGAAGGACGTTTTTCAGAAAATGACAAAATCGTTTTAATCGATGACTTAATTACTACCGGTGGATCAGTCCTTAATGCAGTTAAGGCCACAGAAAAAGACGGTGGACATGTTGCTGGTGTTTCTTCAATTTTCACATATTACTTACCAGACGCTAAAGAAAACTTCAAGAAAGCTAATGTAAAATATGCCCCACTCCTTTCTTATCCAGAATTACTGAAAAAAGAGAATGAATCCGGTCATATTTCCAGTAAACAATACAATATTTTAAAGACCTGGCATGAAGATCCATGGGCTTGGAGTAAGAAATTCAATAATTAATTAACGATAAAGTAAACAGACATGATTGTTGTATTTAAAACAATTATGTCTGTTTTTAGTTAATTATTAATATTTTTTACAAATTCACTAGTCTTCTCACCAGCAATTCTTCCTGAATTCCAAGCAAATGTGTTGCTCAAACCTTCAATAGTCGGATATGAAGAATCAAATAAGCCCGAGGCATTGCTCCCTACTACATAAATCCTAGGAATAATATCTCTATTATTAGTTAAAGCTTCAAAGTTCTCGGTAACTAAGCTCCTAAAGTTGTTGAATTAGCTCTAATTGCATAAAATGGCCCATTTTGCACTTTTATACTCATAAATTTAGGTTTCTTATAAAAATCCGTATCTTTACCCTTTTCAACTAATTTATTATATCGAGCTACCTCACTATTTAAGGTCTCAGGATTGACTTTCATTTTTACGACAAGTTCTTTTTAAGGCTATTACCTCATTATAGAAAAGTTCTGAAAGTTGACTTTTTATATTGTATAAACACAGAGTTAAGTCTAGACTTAACTCTGAAAGGGCTTAAAATCATGTATACTCAAGAATTAAATACATTCATTACAGTGGCTGAATTGGGAAGTTTTTCTGCAGCCGCCCGAAAATTATATATTTAAAAATCAGCTATTGCTCAACAAATAAACATATTAGAAAAAACAGACTGTATTCTTTTTATGAGAAACTCGCACGGCGTAGATTTAACCGAAGCTAGTAAAATTTTTTATTCAAGCTAAGAAAATACAGGATCTCTTTTCTGAAACCAATCAAATTATGAGAAATTATAATAACACAATAACAATAATTTTTATTTAAAAAAGTCGCAACTTCTCCACCTTTAATTGGTTTTCCAGCAAAACACCTAAAATCGAGCATTATCTTCAAGATCACTGTAAAAATATCAATATTCAAACCTATACCATCTATAATCGTGCCACAGTTAATGAAACATTATTAAATAATAAACTTCTTTTAGTTCCTCAACCTCTTGCTGATCTCTGTAAACCATTTATTCTAAAAAAGTAAATTGGGATTTTACTATAGACGTTGGTTTCCTTTATCGAATTAATGCCAACAAACTTACCTATGATTTTATAAATTCAATTCATTCTTAAAAAGTTGCGCCACTAAAGTTAATTCATCGTTTTATTCAGCATGTGTTAGACTTAAGAAGAACACGAGAGTTTTCTTTTTTGTTAACATTTTGTTAACAAAAAATACAACTTTTATTTCTATAATAAAAATAATTAAGCAGAAAGGATGGATGAAATATGGATACAAATAATATTTTGTCTTATATAAAATGGCGTGGCGATATTTCCCTTTCTGTACGACCATTTGACGAAGTAGATGCACTAGTGATGGCCACCTTTTCATATATTCATCTTGACGGTATTGTTCCTGATTCTAATAAAGAAATATCACTTAAAGAAGCAGCTAAGAAATATTTTAATTCATCTAATCCAAACTTAGATCATTATAAATATCAGAATCTTCTGAAACTAATGGCTGATTCAGTTCGGTTCAGGGATGCTAAACTTTCTTATTTTACAGATATTTTAACTGATCGAATTCAATTTTCTGCCATTAAAATTAGTCTTGATAACGGCACTAATTTTATTTCTTTTCGCGGAACTGATGACTCATTAGTGGGCTGGAAAGAAGACTTCGAAATTAGTTTCAGGACTACAGGCGCACAAGAATATGCCTTAAAGTATCTAACTAATATTTTAAAAACAACTAAGAAAGTTTACAGCTTAGCTGGCCATTCCAAAGGCGGGAATCTTGCCGAATATGCAGCTGTTAATTTACCTGATAATTTAAAAAAACAAATTAAAACCATCTATACTTTTGACAGCCCAGGCCTAAGTACGCAGGTTGATGGAGTAACCGACAAACTAAAACGTTATGTTCCAGAATTTAGTATTGTAGGCAGACTTTTTGAACCAGAAAATATTGCTCCAACCATACTAGTTAGTGATCGGCCTAAGCTCGCACAGCACGATCCTATGAGTTGGGAAGTATCAGGTTCTCACTTTATCACTCGTACGCACCAAAATCCTACTTCAAAAATCTATAATCAAATTATCAATCAATGGATAGGTGAAGCAAATTTACAAGAGCGAGAAGCTCTTACTAACGATTTATTTAATGCTTTTGCAGCCAGCGGTGCAACCAAAATTACTGAACTTAATAAAAATGGATTCGGAGGATTTGGAGCAATTCTTTTTTCACTCACCGATTCATCTAGAAGAACTAAATTTGTTCTAGGAAGCTTATGGGAAACAATTTGGCACAGCATTAAAGCAACTCATTTAGAAAAACTCTTTATAACTCCTAATTCTATTATTGGATGGGTTTTAATTATTCTGGGAATTGTGGATCTAATGATTCCCGATTATGCTTACCGCGCTTTTGGTGTACTAGTCGCCATCTTCTGTGTCGGTTGGAGCGGATACCATATTGTTGAAGCGGCTAATTCTAATTTGCAAGCTAAGCCTAAGCGCTTTTTCATTATTACGTATCTAATAGTATTTGGTTTAGCTATTGCGATTATTTCCAACAATCGTTTGCTTACTTTCTTAGCTCACTATGTTTTAGGAATCTTTTTAATTGGCTTTGCTTATGTACGATTACGTAGTGTAATAGTTAAAAATAAGAAAAATGGTATTTTCAGAAATATCGTTGATACCATTGAAAGTTTAATTGCTTTTGCCGCTGGAATTATTGTAATTGTAAACCCAGATTATTTTAGTCGACAAACAGTTATTATTTTAGGTATTTTATTAATTGTCTATGGGCTCTTCCAATTAATAATGGAACTGTTTAAACAGAGAAAACTAAAGATGCCACCGAAGCATCGCTAATAATATAAAAAAACAGGATTGATCAGATTTAAGATTAATCCCGTTTTTTTATATTTGTATTATCTAAATATACTTTTCGATTATCTTTGCTACTCCATCATGATCACAATCTTCTGTTATGACTTGAGCAGCTTGTTTTACAGCTGGAACAGCGTTTCCCATTGCTACGCCAACTCCAGCATATTTAATCATACTTAAATCATTCTCTTCATCACCTATGGCCATTAAGTTTTCACTAGTTAAATTTAGTTTCTGACAAAGAAATCTTAACGCATTTCCTTTAGAAACTCCCTTAGGATTAGCTTCATAATAGAATGGTGCTGTTTTCGTAAAAGCAATTCGATTATCTAAATGTGCAAACGGCGTGTGATCAGCAATCTTATGATCTAACAATTCTTGTTCATCAACATACATACATTTTACTATTTTTATTTTCTTCATTTCAGCTGACGTACGATAAGAAATACCCAGGTTGACCAAATTTGCTTCATATAAAGTATAATCGCCAATATCTCGATTAGCAGTATAAATTCTATCAGGAGTAGAAGCATGAAAATATAACCCTAATTTAAGAGAAATTGCTTCTAAATCTACATAGTCATCATAAGTTAAAGTCTTTTCAAGTAAAATATTTTCAGAAGTGGTTTCTACTACTCCACCACCAAAGCAAATTACATATTGATCCTTTTGGTTGGCTAACTTTAATTCATTTAAAAGCGGCTTTATACCACTTAAAGGACGTCCTGTAGCAATTACAACTTTTATTCCTGCACTTTGCGCTCTTAAAATGGTATCCTTTACTTTTTTAGTCAATTCCTTTTTAGAATTCAGTAAAGTTCCATCAACATCAATTGCAATCATTTTTATTTTACACATGTCTTTAGCCTCAATAATGTCAATCATCAAAATTTTTCTTTATCTTTTTCATTATACAAAATTATTGCCCTAGGACTACCACTTAAGTATAATTAAGAAAATCTTTCTAGGAGGAATAAAAATGGCAGATCAACTTTTAGTAACTACTACAGAAAATATCCCTAATCAAAAATATGAAATCATCGGTGAAGTATTCGGTGTTACCACGCAATCGAAAAATGCAATTCGTAATTTTGGAGCTGGTTTAAAAAGCATTGTTGGTGGAGAAATCAAAGCTTATACTTCAATGTTAACTGAATCAAGAGATAAAGCTATTAACCGCCTTCGTCAAAACGCAAAAGAAATGGGAGCTGACGCTGTAGTCATGATGCGCTTTGACTCAGGATCAATTGCAGGTGACATGCAGTCAGTAGTAGCATATGGAACTGCAGTAAAATTTATCGACTAATTTAAAAGGACTGGTCATACTTGACCGGTCCTCTTTTACTTTCTTAAGCCTTTTGGATAAAAATTCTTCAAAATTTGATCATTTCCAATTTTTCCAAAGCTAAAAATATGATTTCGATAAGCTACTAAAACAAAGCCACGTAGTTTACTGTCTACCTTAATGGTTTCACCATGTAAATACCGTTCATAATTTGCCTTATCCTCAAAATTAATTAGTTGTCTCTGCTCTTTTTGTCCCAAAACCTCTGCTAATTGATGACTTGGCTCAAAACGTTTCTTTTTAAGTAAGCCTAATTCCACTCCATTATTTAAAATATGTAAGTCATTTAAAATTTCTGGATCAAGCGCTGGAACAAAAACATGGCCATTACTTTGTAAAACTTCTTTTTGCCAATTTTCTAAACCAGTTGGTAAAACAAAATTAGTTATTACCTTTTCTACAGTCGCAATTTCTTCTTTATTTAAACGTGTAACTGTAGTCTTTTTTTGCCGCTTTTTCTTCCTTTTCTCAGTTTTAGACTCATTATTACTATTTTCCTCAGTGTTTCTTAAACGTGCTACAAATTGTCCTTCACCAACTCCATTTTGAAACCATAGGCGTACAGTTTCTTTTAGATCAGGTAGATTAGCACCAGTCCAGTCTGATCTTCCCGAAGACATCCCTTTAAATAATTTAAGTGGTTCAACCTTTAAATTATAATTTTCTACCAGCCAAGCAACAATTTCTTCATCTTCTTCAGGAGAATAAGTACAAGTAGAATAAACTATTTCACCACCTGGCTTTAACATCTTCATTGCTTCAGCTAAAATTTCTTTTTGTCGAGTTTGACAAGTTATAACATACTCTTGAGACCAATATTGCATTGCGTCTGGATCTTTTCTAAACATTCCTTCACCAGAACATGGCGCATCAATTAAAATCTTATCAAAAAAAGCTGGTAATTTTTTAGCTAAACGATCAGGACTTTCATTTGTAACAACTACATTAGTTGCACCCCAACGTTCAAGATTTTCTCTTAAATCTTTTGCCCTATTTCTAGAAATTTCATTAGCTACTAAAACTCCTTCATTTCTAAGTGCACTTGCTAGAACAGTTGATTTTCCACCTGGAGCCGCACATAAATCAAGCACTATATCGCCAGGTTTTACATCAAGGGCAACTGCAGGATACATTGCAGACGGATCCTGAGAATAAACATAACCGCCCGTCCATTCACTATCCCGTCCTGAAACTCCGCCATAGTAACCATCACTGGTAAACTCAATTGGCTCTTTAAGGCTATATTGAACATCTTGATAATTATATTTTAAAGGATTTAGACGAAAGCCCTTCTTACTTTGCTTATCAATTGCTTCAAAAAAATTATTACTTTCCTCCCCTAATAACTTTTGATATTTTTCAATAAATTCAGCTGGTAGTGTCATTATTTTCCCTTCTTAATTTTTATTAAAAATAGCATTAATACATAAGTCAAAATCTGCATTACAAAAATAATTGAAAATAAGATATAAAGCTGGCTGTGATTTGAATAAAATTTCCAAGTTTGTAAGCCTAGCGTAGTCACCAAAACTATTAGACCATCTGCTAAAAAGAAACGTAATCCGGAATCTGCTAATAAATGTGTCCAAATCTTACCTGGCACAAACTTTAAATTTACCGGGTTTTCAGCTAATACCGCCGCTAGTGCAGCAACTATAAGGGCAACTACTGCACAAAAAATAGCTACAATTAACTTTTTAGTTGGACTAATACCATGTTGCTTATTATACGTCTTGCTAAAATCAACAACCTGCATCTTACCACCTAAATAATGGTGCAAGGAATTAGCTTCATTTCTATTTAGTCCATCAACTACTACTTTATAGTTAAGAATAGATTCTTTAGCAGTAGGTTGATTAATTCCCGTTGATAAATAATAGACTGCTTGTCCATTTTGACTCTCATTATTCTTTTTTAACTCACCGATGATAGTGACGTAATCATTATTTTCTTTGAGATAATGATTATTTTGGAAAATTACTACTCGACTTTTCGTATCAGCAGAAATAACAGCAAACGGAATTGAACCAGTAAAATCACTTTTAGTAAAGTAGCGTGAACTACCCTTGGCTAAAGGTTGACTTTTCAAATTATAGTTAGCCCAAATTAATACTCGATCAGGAATATAATCAGATTCAAAATGGATTTGCACCTTATCACGGAAATACTTTTCATTAACATGGGTCAATAGCTGTTTAATATTGTGTTTCTTTTTAGGGTTAAAAACATAATAAGTACTTGATAACCCGTTATTGTTTAAAACTTGATCAGCCCTTTGAGATTGATGTCGTGACAAAATCAAGCCTAATCCCAAAAAAGTTAAAAAAGAAATTATTAAAAGAATAATCCGTTTTATTTTCATTATTTTACCTTAAACACCGTTTCATTTATGAAATCAAAACTACGAAAGCTACGATTAATTTTTGGATTTGTAGTAATTTCTGCCTCTTGCCAAAAGGATGCAGAGTTAGTTGCTCCGTCTTTTTCACCGATAAAAAGTAATGCAGGCTTTGTATTTAAATTGCGATAAAAATCCAAAACAGCTAAATCATCATCACCAAAATTTGGTGCCCACGAGCATAAAATTAAATCTACTTCAGGATGCGCTTTAATTGCTTCTAGAGCATCCAAATTTTCTGTTTTAAAGATTGGATTCTCTCCTGTAGTTGAACTTTTAGCCCAAGTAAACGAATCACTTGCTATTGCTTTTACTCCAACTTCACTTAAGGCCTTTGACCAATACGCATTTCCAGCCATAATTTCTAGGCTTGACTTAATGTTATATTCCTCTTTAATGAGCCTTGCAGTTTCTAAATTGGGCAAAGACCATATTCCATACTCTCTTGAAAGAAAGCTACGAAAATTATTAAGCAAATTATTGGCTTCCTGTGCTTTCACATTGTCACCAACGTTCTCTATCATTATATCTAAGCTATCAGGTAAAAAGCCAAGTTCATCTGGAGATTTTGATAAAATTTTTTTCCTTTCTAAACTAGCAATTATCTGATTAATTGTGGTAACTTGTCTATGAAGAGGTAAATAATTTAATTCTTTATCTAATTTATTAAGTTTAGTTTGATAATTTTTCATTTTATATTTTCCTTATGAAATGATTTTACCATTCAAAGCTAATAAAAACAGGTATAATAAAAGTAATGCAGAATTAAGGAAGCAATAATTATGTCAAAACATAAAACTGAAAAACCTGAGTCCTTCGGGCATTGGCTCCTGCAAGTATTTATTTTAGCAATTATTATTTTCGGATTATACCTTATAGTATTTCGATTTTTTCTTGCTAATGAAACAATCAGTGGTCCGTCAATGCAGCCAACCTTTGAAAACAACGATCGAGTCATCGCGGTAAGGCATACAAAGTTATCACGTGGTGATATTGTAATTTTCAAGGCTCCCGATGAACCAGGTGCTCTTTACATTAAAAGAATTATTGGGGTGCCTGGTGACAGCATTAAATCAAAAAATGATGTAATGTATATTAATGGGAAGCCAATCAGGGAACCTTATCTAACTCAATATAAGAAAAAGCTCTCTAAAGGTCAGCTTTACACAAATAATTTTAGCCTTGAACAACTTTATCATGTGAAAAAAGTTCCTAAAGATTGCTACTTTGTAATGGGAGATCACCGGAATGTCTCTAAAGATTCTAGAATGATTGGTTTTATCAATAAGAAAGATATTATTGGCGAAGTTAAATTACGTTACTTCCCGTTTAATCAAGTAAACTGGTTTTAATTAGTATTTTAGAAAGTGTGAAATAAATGAGTCCTGAAGAATTATCTGATGCAATTATTGAATTTGAAGTAAAGAATAATGTTAATGACACTGCTCTAGCCTTTTCAAGTCACTTATCTGTTGAAAAACTCCACGCTATGAAAACTGGTGAAGCTAAATACACTATGGAAGAAGCGGAACAAGTTTTAGATTATATTCAAGCTAACTCATAATTATAAAATTAAATATGATATTAAATAAAAAGAATAAGACTTTGAAGTTTTAAAATATTCAAAGCCTTATTCTTTTTTATTATATTTTTGCCTCATGGTACTTATTTAATAAAACGATACTAATCGCAATTAAGATCAAATCTACGATAAAAATTGCAAGCATAGTTAAGTAATTAGAACTTAAATTAGATTTCACCTCGAGTGCATCCTTACTCAAGGTATTTAAAAACATTCCATTCTGTAAAAATCCAGTAAGTGAGTTCAAAACAAACCAATAAACATTTATTAAAACTATCAAGCCGACACAAGTCAATGCGACAACTACTAAAAAGTAAACCATCTTACTAATTTTTTCTGGTAAAAAGTCACTGACTACTTTTCCAGTAAAATTAACTGAACTAATAGCAACATAGATAAAAATTGCAATTAAAATTAGCAATATAACACTGCAAGCTAGATCAGTTAGATGAGCTTCTTGCCATAGTTTTCCTTCACCAATTGATCCAAAATTCTTAAATGTTGTCTTCCAAAATTCATTTGTAGTAATGACCGGCAATCCTGCTATAGCAATCATACCTATTTGTAAAACAACTAAATATAATCCATCAACAATTGCTGAGAACAAATTAGCAAATAGTAATGTACTTTCTTTTATCGGGACTAAGCGCCAAGTTTGAGAAGCATATATCTCTTCATTTTTTCTACTTGAAAGAACAAGATATGCTAGATCAAAGAAAGGCGTAATACTGATAAAAGCAACCATCATATAGGCCTTACTCTCACCTTCAAAAACTGAATAAAATAGTGCCCAGAAGCCAAATAAAATTCCAGTAATTACCTGTAAAAAAGTCAAGCGGCGAACTAATCTAGCTTTATTTTGCGTTAACTCTTTAAAAATTGACGAAAAAGATATCATAGCCGGTTCCTACTTTCCCTCGTGAAACTCCTTCAGTAGCCAAATATTAATTGAGCCTAAAATGATATCAATCAAGGCCATCACTAGATTACTTTCCGCAAAAGCAAGCAAACCATTATCTGTATCACCCCAACGTAATTGGTTCAATAAGCCACCTAAGTTGTTTGTCAGAACAATAAAGATAAAAATTAAGATAATCATAATTATAAAACGTACTAGCTTACTGTGCTTATCTGGAAGAAAGTCCGTAATGGTTCTACTTGAAAGATTTAGTGTGGTAATAATGCTATAAACTAAAATAGCAAATAGTAAAAATGCTAAGAATGCGCTCAATATTTCTCCAATTGGAAATGAATCTGAAACTTTTTGCCAAAAGTGTGTTTCTTTCCCAAATGCCTGATTTATTTGCCAGATATTAGTTCTAATATCTTTACTCAAGAAAGCAGGCAAAAAAGTAACAATTCCCATTCCAATTTGGATTAAAACTAAGTAGAGTCCATTAACAATTGCTGATAAAATATTAGCCAAATAAAATTTGCTTGAAGAAATTGGTACTAAACGCCAAGTTTGAGAACTATATTCTTTCTCATTTTGCCACGCAGAAAGTATAACATACGCTATATCTGTAAAAGGAGTAAACGTAGCCACCATTACAAACCATGCAAGTGGCTTATCAGTATTTGAAAATGCACCACCATTTGAAAAGAATGCCCAAAGCGCGAATACTGATCCAGCTACTAGTTGCAATAGAGCTAATAAATATATACTACGCCGCTTCTTTTTGCCCATTTGATTAAATAATGCTTTAAAAGTAGTCATTTTTATTCAGCTCCTTCATCTGCATATAAACTTTCATAGTATTCTTCAATGCTATGTCCTTTTGCTCTAATATCATCTGCTGATAGATGACTAGCGATCTTTTTATCTTTAACAATTACTACTTCATCCAAGATCGTCGTAATTTCATTTACAAAGTGATCAGAAATAATAATTGTGCTATCAGCACTTTTCCAAAGCAAAATGGAATTAATAATCCTTTTTCTTGACATTGGGTCAATTCCAGAGAAAGGCTCATCAAGTAAATATAGCTTAGCTTCTCGGCTCAATGTTAAAGCAATTTCTAACTTTTCACGCATTCCGCGAGAAAGTTGTCCCAATTTCATATCATTACTTAGCTTCATAAAAGAACGTAATTGTTCAAACTTACTACTATCAAAATCAACAAACAATTTTTGATAAAATTCTTCTACTTCTCCGACTTTTGTCGAATCGCTTAATCCTTTTAAATTGTCAGTCATTGCAATATTGGCCTTACGGTAAACTTCACTTCCATCACCATTAAGAAGCACTTTTCCTTGATAATGCTTGGCAATAGCCACGATTACTCTCATTAACGTCGTCTTACCTGCACCATTTTCACCAAGAAGAGCAATAATCTTACCAGATTCAACATCTAAATTTACATCTTTAAGAATAGTTCTTAAATTCTTTTTGTACGTCAATCCTTTTACTTCAAGTAGCTTATTCATTTTAATCCCCCTTCTCCTCTTCAATGAACTTTTTAAGCTCTTCAAGCGTTTTTTCAGGCGTAAGACCCAATTGCGCGGTACTTTCTAAAAATTCGCTCATTGTGTCTTTAATTAACTCCTTACGCTTTTGTAAAATTAATTCTGTATCTGTAGTAACAAATGATCCTAGCCCGCGTCTAACCTCAAGAATTCCCTCTGTATTCATCTGATTCAAAGCTCGTTGAACCGTGTTTACATTAACAGTTAGGTCAACTGCTAATTGACGCACTGAAGGGACTTTTTCTCCTGGTTTTATTTTTCCTAAGGCAATTTGTCGATAAAGATACTTTTCAATTTGTACATAGATTGGAATATTATCTTGAAATTGCACTCTTTACACCCTCTTTACTAGTGTATGATTTATCTATCACACTAATATAATATCAATATATATTTTCAAATGCAAATGCTTATTATGTTTCACAATTTTTAAATCGGATTTTTTAATAAAAAAATAGTAGATAAAATACTAAAGCATCAAGTATTTCATCTACTATTTAGCAAATTAATAATATCAGTGCAAAACAATTTTTAATTTTTAATTAATTTAATAATATTGATATAAAAGCATTTAATTGTCCTCAAAGAAAAACAGAAATCATTAAATTTAATCAAAAATAGTTAAAAAATGTTTCACCAACTATTTATTTCTTGTTTCTTTCAACATTCAATTGATTAATCTTACGTAAAACATCCACAGCTTTCCACATACTTTCGAGCACCGTATATTCATATCTCCCGTGCATATTTTCTTCACCAGCAAATAAGTTTGGACAATGTAGGCCCATATAAGTTAATTGTGAGCCATCTGTACCACCACGAACTGGATCTTCATTAACAGTAAGCCCCTCAGCCTTATAAGCATCTCTAGCTAAATCAACAATCTCCATGTGCTTTTCTAGTTCATCAGCCATGTTGTAGTATTGATCCCACATCTTTAGCTTAATTCTCTCAGTTCCAAACTCATCATTCATTTTCTTAACGATATCTTTAACTAGATTCTTTCTTCTCTCAAGACCATCACGTTCAAAATCACGAATAATGTAGTCCATATGAGCGGAATCTACAGTTCCGTCAAAATTCATTAAATGAAAGAATCCTTCACGTCCGTCAGTATTTTCTGGACGATCATGTTCAGGCAATTGATTATGAAAATCAATTCCTACTTGAATTGCGTTAATCATTTGTCCTTTAGCGACCGCTGGGTGAACGTTAACACCTTGAATGTCTAAACCAAATTGAGCTGCAGAAAAAGTTCCCCAGTCAAGTTTACCCGGTGCTTCTCCATCTACTGTGTAAGCAAAATCTGCTCCAAATTCTTCAACATCAAAATGCTCTGCTCCTGTTCCGATTTCTTCGTCTGGAGTAAAGGCTAACTTGATTTCACCGTGCTTTTCTTCAGGATGCTCCATTAAATACTCGGCAAAAGTCATTAATTCGGAAATACCACATTTGTCATCTCCGCCAAGCAATGTATCACCTGATGCAGAAATTATAGTTTGACCTTTATAATTCTTTAAATGTGGAAAAACTTCAGGATCTAAGTAAAATTCACTATTACCCAATTGAATCTTAGACTTACCATCATAATTTTCTGTAATTTGAGGCTTTACGTCAACAGAGTTAAAGTCAGCTGTATCACAGTGAGCTAGTAAGCCAAACGTTGGCACTTCATAATCAATATTTGAAGGAATAGTTGCAATGACGCAGCCACTCTTTTGATTATAGTGAACATCTTTAAGACCTAGTTCTTCTAGGTCCTTCATAATCACATTTTTTTGAAAGTTTTCTTCTCTTTCAGTTGATGGAAAACGGTCTGAATGTTCGTCAGATCTTGAATTTATCTTAACGTATTTTAAAAATCTTGGTAATAAAGTTGGATATTCTGTCATTTTAATCTCCCCCTAAAATAAATCTTGAAATGGATTAGTAGATACTTCTGATATTACTACAGGCACATTCCAATTATAGTCCTTATTCCACTTTTCAAGACGCTCGCCTACTTTATATTTAAAGAGCTTCTCAGTATAGTGACCTGGATCAACTACTGTTAAACCTGCAGAGATCATATCATGCCCAACGTGATAATATATATCACCAGTAATAAATGCATCGACACCATCTACCAAAGCCTGGCGCCAAAATTTGCCACCATCACCACAAATAAATGCTACCGTAGAAATCATTTTGTCATTATCAGCAGTAATTAATCTTGCCATTGGGATTTGCATTTTATCTTTTACATAGTAAGCAAATTCTTTGGCAGTCATTGATTTAGGTAATTTTCCTTTTCGACCAATTGCGATTCCATCAGCATCTAAAGCAAAGGGTTCAATATCTCTTAACTCTAATTCTTCTGCTTGCCAATCAGCTGAGCCATTTTGAGCTTTATCAGAATTAGTGTGAATTGAATACACAGTAACACCGTTAGCAATTAATTTGCCATACATTGCATTTTGCGGATCTGCAAAATCAAGATTTTTAGCTGGTCTAAACATTACGGGGTGGTGACTAATGATTAAATCAACGCCATTCTCAATCGCTTCATCAACTACTTGTGGACGTCCATCCAAAGTTGTCATTACTTTTGTAACATCTGCTTCCATTGAGCCAATTTGCATCCCTACAGGATCGCCTTCAGAAGCAATCTCTTCTGGAAAATCTTCTCTTAAGCGTTTTACAATATCTGCTACTTTCGTCATTTTAATACTTCCTCAATCATTTCAATTAAGGCATTTATCTTATCAATCTTTTCTTGATCTTTATTTTTAGCCTTATTTAAATTAGCAAGTAAGTTTTTATAATAATGAAGTTGGTTACTCCACTTTTTAATAAAAGCTTGATTCTTTTCCTTTGACAAAAATGATCCAAATTCCAAATCTTGTTCAGATAAAACCACTTTTTCTCTGCCTAATTTTGCCTTAATTATTTCATAGATATGGCCAGCAACTTCAATGATTTTTTCATTTACTATTTCATATTGATGATCCATCAACCACTTTCTTACTAATGGTTCACCAATATTAGCTTCTAAAATTAAGGTTGGATATTTTTTACCTTCTTGATAAGCCGTTTCTAAAAGATTAGTCATCAACTTTCCGCCCATTCCCGCAATTACCACGGTATCAATTCGATCTTCAGTCTTTAAAGTCTCTAAGCCTGATCCTAATCTTGTTTCAATTTTCTCTTCTAAACCTGCTTGTTCAATATCTTGTTTTGCATTATTCAAAGGACCTGCAGCAACGTCGCTTGCAATCGCAAAATCTATTTTTCCTTCTTTTACTAATGCAATTGGCAAATATGCATGATCAGTACCAATATCAGCCAATCGGCTTTCAGGATCTACCATTTTACCAATTTGAGCTAGTCTTTCTTCTAACACACTCTCACCTCTTATTAAAAATTTTAGCATAGATGATCTAAAAGTTACTTGAAAAGATTTCTAAAATAAAAAGCCTTGCGGCAATATTAGTCTCTATAATAAGTCTTATTACCAAGATATTTTTACGTCATTTTATCAACAGAATTTTTCGTTATATGTAAAAAGAGAACATATCACTCAAGTCTTGGAGTGTATGTTCTCGTTTGTGAAGAATGTAAATATTAATGAAAATAAAAAGTTATTTATTAGATTAGTTATTTAATACTATTTGCCATAGTTTTCTACAGCATCTTTTGCTAAGTGGTCTGCCTCTTCGTTATATTTAACGTTAGTATGAGCAGATACTTTATGAAAGACAAGTTTCATATGCTTACTTGTTTCTTTAATTAGATTATAATAGCTCGTCTTAACGTCTTTTTTCTCAGCAGCTTTGGAATCTTGGGGTTCATTTCCATCAATGTTGTAGCCATAAGCCCAGCCAATTAGGCCTGCATAATCAAAGTAGATGTCTAAACGTTTAAAGCCTTTACTGCGTGCCCACTTGATACCCTCTTCAATAGCTTTAATTTCACCTGCAACATTTCTCATCCCCTTAGGATCACAAGTGTCATTTTTAGGTTCTTTATGATCCTTAGAAATCTCAATCCAGCCAGCGCCAGCGATATTTTTATTGATATCTTCCATGTAACTACCATCTGTTGCAATGATAGCTTCATCATCAGTTAAGGAAGAAATACGGTTTTCTATTTCCTTATTAACTGCTTCGTTATCGTTTGGATCAATGTCGTTCTTTTCAACATAGCCTTGATTAATAAAGTCTTTGGCTTCATTTTCTGTATTAAAGCCCTTATAAATAAGACTAGTTTTCCCTTGAATTTTAGATCTTACTTCAGTATTCCAATCACCGAAATATATATTGGTTTCACCTGTATTTGCGTCAACAGTTGCATAAAATCTTTTACTCATATTATTTAATGACCTCTCTTATAAGAAAAGAAATAGTTTGATTGCTTACCAACGATCACCGCGTTTAATCGGTACATATCTTGTGACTGTTTTTACCTTTTCCTTTTTTGGTTTAAATTCAGAGCCAGAATCATCAAAAAGAATTCCACAAATCATAACGAATAAACCAGCAACTAACCAAAAAGCAATGACACACAACAACTTAACCGTGCACCAAATAAATGCGAAGAATTTGCCTTTCTTTGTTTTCGCGTTTCTAAAACAATCGTACATACTAATTACGTCTTCTCTTCTTATCTGAAACTAACGAACCTAAACCGATTGAACTTAATGATAAGCCTGCAAGGGCTGCAAATATACTTAACTTATCGTTTGCACCAGTTTGTGGTAATGCATGTTTAGTATTCTTAGTTGAAACAGCAGGTTTTACAGTAGCAGCTTTTGCAGTGTGTTGGTTAACAGGTTTAGCCGCGTACACAACCTTATCTAAAGCCTTATTAATTTGAGCGTCAAAGGCTTTACGTGCAGCTAACTTAGAAGCTTGGGCATGAACTTGCTTGTTGCTTTCGATAATTTGTGTATTTGAGGTAATACGGTTATTTAACTTCTTAATAGAATCTTGGGATGTAGCAATGGATTGATCTAAGTCTTTAACCTTATTATCTAGTTTAGCAACTTCATTCTTAGCTTCTTCGTATTCTTGGCTAGCCTTATCATAAGCTGATTGAGCCTTTTCAAGAGCTTCTTTCTTAGCAGTTACTTTTTTAGCAGAATCTGAAATTTGAGCAATCAAGTCTTTATGAGTGTTTACGTAGTTATCGTAATCAGCTTGTGCCTTTTCTAAGTTAGCTTTAGCGCTTGTTTGGGAGGACTTAGCGTCTGATAGCTTAGTTGTTAAGTCAGCTAATTGTGATTTAACAGCATCTAATTCTTGATTGATATTAGCTAATTTAGCTTTATTTAGGCTGAGAACTTTCTCGGCTTCATCCTTAGCCTTAGTAGCTGATTGAAGTTTGTTGTTAGCTTGTTCTAACTGTGATTTAGCATTGTTGTAGTCGTTAAGTACAGTAGCATGTGTTTGTTCGTAATCAGCTAACGCATTAGCAGTGTTATCTCTTGTTTGAATTAATGCTGATTGTGCAGCCTTTAATTCGTCAACATGCTTAGACACTTGACCAATTTGACCTTGAACAGTACCTTGTTCAGTCTTAGCATTTGCTAATTTAACAGATAAATCAGTAATAGTTTTTGTTAAATCATTTACTCTGTTTTGTGATTGAGCAATATGATTATTTAATGACCTAATTTGATTATCTAAATCAGTCTTTTGACCTTGCAAAGTATTTACTTCATTCTGAGCAGCCGCGTAAACTTGTCCAGCTTGAGAACTATCTGAATTATCAGTAGGAATTACATCTTTAACATTGAACTTGTTATAGTCAATTGGATGTGATAATGGATTTCCAGGGATTGTATTATCCACAATAGTTTCTAAATTAATTCCAAAATCCCCAGTCATTGCACCATTTTCTTCATGAGGTGCATTTGCCATGATGGCAAAACCAAAATATGTTGGGTCTTCTTCATTATGATTCTTATAATTTGTATTATCCCACAGATCCATACTTGTAACAATTGATGCATGTTCCCATTCACCTTGTTCATAATTAAACATCCAACGAGTGACAGCATTATATATATTGTGCTTTAAATCATCCATGTTGTTAATGCTTGATCGAATCTGTCCATCAGTCTGGAAACCATAATAAGTGCCATAGAAACCAGCTTCCCCACCCATACCGGGTTTTACTCCGTTTTCAACTAATGCTTTATTAATTGCTTTCGTATCATGACCTAGGTGACTTCCATCAACATTACCGTTAGCAAAATCATCGGCTGGGTGATCTGCTTCATAATACTTAGCTACGTCATTAGCGTATTTTAATGATCCTACAGTTAACTTCACAGGTTTCTTACCCATTTGTGTACGAATTTGGTTAACTAAATTAATGCCAAATTTATTGGCTTCTAGTCGATCTTCATATGTTAAATGCATCATGTCAATTTTATGTTCTTTATCTTTTGCATTAGATTCGAAATGATTCATTTCTGCTTCTTGCTTTGATAAATCACCTAATTCTTTAACCATTTCAGCATCATTTTCAGGGGTCCATTGTACATAATTTGGATCATGATTATCATTCCACTTGTGAAATGCTTTATTGAATTCAGGCGTGATAATAATCTTAGTTTGGTTTTCACTTTGTGAATCTAATGCACTCTTTGCTTGATCACGTTTAGCGATAGCACTAGTTAACTTACCATTTACATCGCTACTTTGCTTTTGTACATCATTTAACTTAGCTTGACTTTGATTTAAATCAGTCTTAGTATTAGCTAGATCTTTATTAGCGTTGTCTAATTGACCTTGAGTATCATTAACAGTCTTAGCTAAATCATCATTTTTAGTTTGTAAATCAGATAATTGCTTTTGACTTTGAGCTAAATCAGTTTCATTTTGCTTTAAATCTTGAGCTGCTTTATCTGCTGCTGACTTCTTAGCATTATATTCATTTTGAATAGGTACATAATCCTTTTGTACTGCATCAAAATGCTTTTGGGCTTGAGCTGAATCAGCTTGAGCCTTATTTAATTGCTCATTAACATTATTCAATGTTTCAGTATTAGTCTTGATTTCGCTTTCAACGTTAGTTCTTTGACCAAGCAAATCCGTTTGCTTATTTTGTGTATTTTGAACTTGACCACTTAAATCATTAACTTTTTGATCTAATTCCTTTTCTGCTTCTTGAGCCGTATCTACCGCATTTTTAGTGGTAGTGTCATATTGTGCATGCAAATCCTTATTTTGAGCTTCAGTTTGAGATAATTCTTGCTTTGCTTGATTTAATTTGGTTTGTACTTCTGAAACTGCGGTTTCATTAGCTGGCAAAGTCTTTTGAGCTTCAGTTTTAGCAGTTTCTGCTTGAGTCTTAGCTGCTTGATCTTGTTTTAGTTGATCTTGCATCTTTTGAACACTATCAGTATCTTGTTTAATTTGATTTTGTGCAGTTTTATCTTGAGCAACGGCTTGCTTTTCTTGAGCTGTGTTATTTAAGTCTAGCTTGCTATTAGCATTAACTTGTTTGACCTCAGCAGCCTTAACATTTGTGGTCTTAACACCAGCTACAGTTCCAGCAGCCAGCACAGCCGCGGATACATACATCAATTTATCTTTGTTCTTCATTAATACTTCCTCCACTTTATATTAAATAACTGAATCCACCTACTTAAAGGTTGATACGAGCCTATTTTACCCCCCCCATTTTTATTTTTGTCAATGCTCTTTATGAAAATTGATTGTATATTTTATAACATTCTATTTACTACCATCGCTTCCATCTATAAAACAAACAAAATAGTATATCCAAAACTTAAAAGTTGGAAATTACGTGTTTCTTTCATGGTTTCTGCTTTTTTTTACAGAAAATAAAAAACAAGATTTCGCAGCGATTAGTCACTTAATTTTAAACAAAAAAATAAGAGGTATAGCATGTTATGCTGTACCTCTTATTTAGGTTGCTTGACAAGTAGCCTAAAGAACTGAATCCCCACGATTCGATCCTTAAAAAGTTTATATTTCAATGTATCAATGTCTTAACTTAATGGCATTAATATTAGTCTAAGAAGTCTTTCAATTGATTTGAACGACTTGGGTGACGTAACTTACGCAAAGCCTTAGCTTCAATCTGTCTGATACGTTCACGAGTTACTCCAAATACTTTACCAACTTCTTCTAATGTACGAGTACGTCCATCATCAAGACCAAAACGCAAACGTAAAACATTCTCTTCACGATCCGTTAAAGTATCAAGCACTTCTTCAAGTTGTTCTTTTAACAATTCATATGAAGCATGTTGTTCAGGACTAGTTGCATCCTTATCTTCGATAAAGTCTCCTAAGTGAGAATCATCTTCTTCACCAATTGGCGTTTCAAGAGAAACAGGTTCTTGAGCAATCTTCAAAATTTCACGAACCTTATCAGTTGGCATGTCCATTTCGGCACCAATTTCTTCTGGAGTTGGTTCTCTACCTAAATCTTGTAAAAGTTGTCTTTGAATTCTGATCAACTTATTGATTGTTTCAACCATATGTACTGGAATACGGATAGTTCTAGCTTGGTCAGCAATTGCACGAGTAATTGCTTGTCTAATCCACCAAGTTGCATAAGTTGAAAACTTGAAACCTAAACGATAATCAAATTTATCAACGGCTTTCATCAAGCCCATGTTACCTTCTTGGATCAAATCAAGGAAGGACATCCCTCGACCAACATAACGTTTAGCAATAGAAACAACTAAACGTAAGTTAGCTTCAGCAAGTTCTTGCTTAGCTTCTTCATCACCAGCTTCAATACGTTTAGCTAAAGCAATTTCTTGATCCGCATTCAACAATGAAACACGTCCAATTTCCTTCAAGTACATCCGTACAGGATCATTCATTCTTACACTTGAAGGTGCAGACATATCTTTTAATTCAGCTTTTTCAACATCTTTTTGCTTCTTTAAAGCTAATTTTGAAGGTTCGCCGTTTTCATCAACAATACTAATCCCGTTATCTTCAAATTCCTGAACTAGTTGATCTACCGCTTTTCCTTGAAGATCATATGGCTTAATTAGTTGAG
>CANRQR010000020.1 GCA_947641735.1 uncultured Lactobacillus sp. | reverse complement strand
CTCAATGCCTTGGGAGAGTAAGTCACTTATTCCAAGTAGCTTATTTCATGCACCAGAAACATCCGCCAGCAAAGATAGCTGTGTCATACTGCGATTCTTTAGTGTTATCAAGGGGTTTAGCTACTTTCATTTTATTAGCACTTCTTTCTAAATTTTAATAATTCTGGATTATTTCCACTATTTTTTCACTATCAAGAAAAACACATTCTGCTTAACTTATACTTTATCAAAAAATAGTGAACCAGTTTTCTACTAATTCACTATTTAGCTTAAAATCTTTATCTTTACTTACTATTTTTGATTTTCAGTAATTCATTTTCAATTGCAGGTACCCAACTTAGCTTATAGCCCGCACGCGTTGGATGAATTGGGTCAAGCATATAAAGTTCTCTGTCTTTATCATCATAATCAAAAGAATCTTCATCCCATAAATCAAGAAAATCAAAGTTCCACTTGTTTTGTAGTTCTTTAACTCTTTCAACCATTTGACCATAGAACTCCGAATCAAATTTGGGATTACTAAAAATCAAAACAGGACAATTCCAATTCTTCTTTACATAATTGAAAATATATTCAATTGCGCCGGTTACAGTTTGAGTATCATAATCTGTATCTTTAACAATTTCACCTAAATTTTCCTGTCCTTTAGTAGCATCATTCGTTGATAATTGTAAAACAAAAGCAGTCAATTCCTCTAATACTGGTAGTCTTCCTAAACGTCCAACATACGAATTACGATCATTATCAACTAATGTCGTTCCAGAAACGGCATCTTTAAAGGCACAAATATTGTCCTTCTTACTTAGATAATCAACAAATGATTCTCCTAAGGAACCTGCTCCATACGTTACTGAGCTACCCAAAAACGCAATCTGGTTATTAATTAAGTCACTAGGTTCCATTTGAGTTTCAGCAACACTATACTTTTTAGCATTTCCTTTTGCTTTAATAGCTCTAATTAAAAAATCTGGATTCATCTTACCAAATTTTAATAATTTCGGAATATGTTCTTCGGGTACATCTAAATTATAAAGTTCTTCTTCAAAATTCATTCTTATCGTCCTTTGAATAATTTTTGATATTCTCCATAACCTTCCTTCTCTAGCTTATCATAAGGAACGAACTTTAACGCAGCAGAATTTATACAATATCTTAATCCACCTTTATCTTTTGGACCATCTGTAAATACATGTCCAAGATGCGAATCAGCCACTGGACTTTTTACTTCTGTTCGCTCCATTCCGTGGGACTGATCTCGATGATACACTAATTTTTCAATTGGCTTAGTAAAACTAGGCCAGCCACAACCTGCATCATATTTATCTTCACTAGAAAAAAGCGGTTCACCGGATACTACATCAACATAAATTCCTTTTTTATTAAACTTATCATACTTTCCAGTAAAAGGATATTCTGTCGCAGCATGCTGTGTAACTTCATATTGTTCAGAATTTAATTTCTTAAGTGCTTCTTCTTTATTAAACATTTTCTCACCTTCTGTGTTAAAGATATCAAATTTTAGTAGAAAAATGTTGTTTCATAATTTTCCTTTCTATACAATAATTTATAATATTAGTGGAGGGATTTATATTATGCTAAAATTAGCAAACGACTTATCACTTACAAAAAACACACGATTAAATTCATTGGGACCTTCTAAAATTAGAGCCTTTGATGCAAAAGCTTCTAAAATTCCCGGAATTATTAAATTAACTATTGGTGAACCTGATCTAAATACACCCGATCATGTTAAAGAAGCTGCTATTGCTGATATCAAAGCGAATGATTCTCACTACGCTCCACAGGCTGGTAAACCAGAATTATTAGAAGCTATCAGTAAGTATTTAAAAAGAAGCATTGGTGTTGATTACGATTCAAAAAGTGAAATTTGTGTAACTGTCGGCGCTACTGGTGCTTTAAACGATGTCTTCATGTCTATTTTAAATCCAGGAGACAAAATTTTAGTTCCTACTCCAGTTTGGGCTCTTTATTTTCAATTAATCAAATTAACAGGTGCTATACCAGTTCAAATTGATACTTCAAAAGATGGCTTTATTCTTACACCAGAACATCTTGAAAGTGTTTTACAAAATGAAGGTAAAGGCGCCAAGGCAATTATCTTGACTGATCCATCAAATCCTACTGGTCGAGTATATCCAGAAACAACTTTAAAAGCACTTGCAGAAGTTATTACTAAGTACCACCTATTTTCTGTAACTGATGAAATTTATGGAGAATTAGTTTACGGTAATAACGTTCATCATTCTCTATCTCAATATATCCCTGAACGAAATATTTTGATTTCAGGTCTTTCAAAAGCTTACGCAATGACAGGATGGAGATTAGGCTATATTGCTGCTCCAGCCGATATTATGAAAACAATTCAAAAAGTTAATGCCTTTTTGGTTACTTCAGTCACTGATAATGTGCAAGCAGCAGCAATTGAAGCCTTAAATAATGGTCAAGCTGATCCGTTTGAATCTAGAAAAATTTACGAAGATCGACTCAAATTTATGAAGGCTGGACTAGAAAAATTGGGCTTTGAAATGTCTACTCCACAAGGCGCATTTTATATTTTCGCTAAGATTCCTGATACCTTTGGTACTGATGATGAAGCATTTGCAAATGAACTAGCTACAAAAGCAAAAGTCGGCGTAACTCCTGGACGCTACTTTGGTAAAGGTGGTCAAGGATATGTAAGAATGTCTTATGCCTCTTCAACTGAGCAATTACAAGAGGCATTAAAACGAATTGCAAAATTTGTTGAAAATATTTAATTAAATAAAATCATGTACATAAAAAAGCCATTCTAAAGACTAATTTCTAGAATGGCTTTTTTAACTACATTTAACCAACAAAAAAGTGAAGTCTATCCCATGAATGGACTTCACTCTTTTTAATTCTAAATTATTATTTATTCATCCCAAGTTGAATTTTTATCGGCATCTTCTTGAGCTTCCTTTTCAAGACGTGCTTCAATTTCTTTAACGCTGTCTTCATACTTATCTTCTACTTTGATGCCAATATCATCTAATTGTTGATCAGCAACTGGAGCTGGAGCATGCATCATTGGTTCAGAAGCAGAGGCATTCTTTGGAAAGGCAGTTACGTCACGAATATTATCTTTTTGTGCTAGCATCATAGCAAATCTGTCTAATCCAATAGCAAGACCTGCATGTGGTGGAAATCCCATATCTAAAGCATCAAGTAAGTAACCGAATTGTTCATAAGCACGTTTCTTAGTAAAACCAAGTGCCTTGAACATTTTTTCTTGAATTGAACGTTTATGGATACGGATTGATCCACCACCCATTTCATCACCATTCATAACAATGTCGTATGAACGCGCATGAGCCTTGTGTGGATCTGTATCAAGTAACTTAATACCTTCATCATCTGGCATTGTAAATGGGTGGTGAGCAGCAATCCAGCGACCTAGACCTTCATCATATTCAAATAATGGCCAGTCAACAACCCATACAAAGTCATAAACATTTTCTGGAATAATACCAGTTTCTTTAGCGAATTCACGACGTAAGTGATCAAGTGAATCAGTTACAACCTTCCACTTATCAGCAACAAATACTACTAATTCGCCACCTTCAAGTTCGAATTCCTTCTTCAGGGCTTCTTTGTTTTCATCAGTTAAGAAACGAGAAACTGGTCCTGAAAATTCACCATCTTCGTATTTAACCCAAGCTAAACCTTTAGCGTGGTAACGTTTAATGTAGTCTTGTTTTTCTTCAATCTTCTTACGTGAATATTGCTTAGCACCATTCTTAACAGCAATTCCTTTAACATAACCACCGTCAGCTATTGCACCTGAGAAGACCTTAAACTCACTATCCTTAAAGATTGGACTTAAGTCATGAATAAACATTTCGTAACGAGTATCTGGCTTATCAGAACCGTACTTGTTCATTGCTTCATCCCAAGTAATACGCTTGATTGGTGTCTTCAAGTCAATTCCCATTACATCTTTCATAATCTTCTTCAAAAGACCTTCAGTATAGTCTTGAACTTGCTTTTCATCAGTAAATGATGTTTCCATATCAATTTGGGTAAATTCAGGTTGACGGTCACCACGCAAATCTTCGTCACGGAAACAACGTGCTAATTGGTAGTACTTATCAAAACCTGCGCCCATCAATAATTGTTTAAATAATTGTGGTGATTGAGGAAGTGCATAAAAACTACCTGGATAAATTCTTGATGGAACTAAGTAGTCACGAGCACCTTCTGGAGAAGACTTACCTAAAATTGGAGTTTCAATATCAATAAATCCATTTTCGTCAAAGTATTCATGAGTAGCCTTTAAGATCTTTGAGCGAAGCATAATTGCCTTTTGTAAAGTTGGGCGACGTAGATCAAGATAACGATACTTTAATCTAGTTTGTTCAGCAGCCTTAATATCATCTTTAATTTCAAAAGGTGGAACCTTAGACTTATTCAAGATATCAATTTCAGTTGCATCAACTTCAACTTCACCAGTCTTCATATCTGGATTTACACTTGAACGCTTAACAACTTTCCCCTTAACTTCAATTACATCTTCATTGTTAAGAGAATCAGCAATGTCCATTAATTCTTTACCGGAATCTTTATTAACAACAACTTGAACAATACCTTCACGATCACGAAGATCAATAAATACTAAATTACCTAAATTACGAACACGTTGTACCCAACCATAAAGAGTTACTTCTTGTCCTTCATATTTGCTAGTAATATTACCAGCATAGTCTGTTCTTTTTTCCATATTCATCATAATTTTTAATCCTCTATCTTTTTCATTACAGATTTCATATCATTTAAGTCTTCTAAACTTAAGTCTAGAGTCTTTCCATCAGCTAAACGCTTAATATTAAGAACACCATTTTCAAGTTCTTTAGCACCCAATGTAATTACAAATTTTGCATGAACACGATCAGCTTTTCTAAATTGTTGCTTTAATTTCTTTTGATCAACATCGTATTGTGCCTTAAATCCTTGTTTACGAAGAGAACGAGCAATCTCAACAGTCTTCATTTCAGTACCAGCACCAATATTAGTAATAAAGAAATCAATTCCTTTATCTTCAAATAATGTAGGATTTTGTTCTTTAAGAACAAGCATCAATCTTTCTTCACCAATACCAAAACCAACTGCTGGCGTTTCTGGGCCATCAAATTCTTCAACTAGATGGTTATAACGTCCGCCACCTAAAATTGTAGTTGCTGATTCCCATAAGTTCTTATCTTCAACTTCAAATTCAAAGATTACCCCAGTATAGTAGTCAAGACCACGAACTAAATCATCATCCAAAACATAATTAATGCCTAATTGTTCAAGCATATCAGTAATAGTTTCAAAATTCTTCTTAGAATCTTCATCTAAGTAGTCAACAATTCTTGGCGCATCAGGTAAAAATTGTTTATCTTCTTCAGCCTTTGAATCAAGAATACGAAGTGGATTCATTGACAAGCGCCTTTGTGAATCTTCTGAAAGTTGATCTTTAAGCGGAGTAAAGTAATTTACTAAGGCATCATGATAATCTTTTCTAACTTGTTCATTACCTAAAGTATTGATGTGTAATTCATAGTTCTTAACACCAAGTTCAGCAAGTAAGTCATGTCCCATCATAATGGTTTCAACGTCAGATAGTGGACTATTTGAGCCAAAGCTTTCAACACCAATCTGGTGAAATTCACGTTGACGGCCTGCTTGGGGTCTTTCATATCTGAAGGTGTTATCGATATAGTAAACATTAAATGGCTTTACTACATCTGGCCCATATAATTTATTTTCAACGTATGCTCTAACTACGCCAGCTGTTCCTTCAGGACGAAGTGCAATATGACGACCACCCTTATCGTTAAAATCATACATTTCTTTTTCTACAACATCTGAACTTTCACCAGACGAGCGAGAAAAGACCTCGTAATTTTCAAAACTTGGTGTACGAATTTCGCGATAATTTGCACGCT
The DNA here is from genome assembly GCA_947641735.1 of uncultured Lactobacillus sp. Classification (GTDB taxonomy): domain Bacteria; phylum Bacillota; class Bacilli; order Lactobacillales; family Lactobacillaceae; genus Lactobacillus. The sequence goes on along the minus strand of CANRQR010000020.1, from coordinate 22,313 downwards.
TAAAGAAATCTCTTGCGATTTTTTCTACTTTTTCCCATGAACCAGAATCTGCTGGCAAAATATCGACTGTACCTTTTGGTCTTTGAACTTTCATTTAATCATCCTTTAATATATTAATAAAAAAAGCGCCCTTGAACTAAATCAAGGGCGCAATAAATTAGCACGGTACCACCTTTTGGTTGCTGCGATTAACGCTCGCGAAACGATCTATTATCTGCTAAAGGTGTCACAGATCGCAATCTATCCGCTCTCTCACCCAACAAGCGGTCTCTGTGATAGATCATGCTAATCTACATTCTTTGTCATCGATAATTCCTTCTTAGCTTATATTTTTAAGACTAGAAAGTCAACCTCTGTAAGCTCTTTCTTGAATATTTTAAATGTCTAAAACAATTGTAAATGGCCCATCATTTTCTAAGCTTACTTGCATGTCCGCTCCAAATTCACCAGTTTCAACGTGAAAGCCTTTATTTTCTAATTCATGATTAAAGTCTTCCCAAAGTTCCTTTGACTTAGGTGGACGCATTGCATCTACAAAACTTGGTCGATTTCCTTTTTTAGTATTAGCTAGCAAAGTAAACTGACTAACACTTAAAATTTCTCCGTTTACGTCTTTTAAAGATAAATTAGTTTTTCCCTCTTCATCTTCAAAAATACGCATTTTTGAAATTTTATCAGCAGCCTTTTCTACTTGTTCTAATTCGTCACCCTCGCGCAAGCCTACTAATAAAAGAAAACCACGTTCAATCTTACCTACAACTTTATTATCAATAGCAACTTGAGCTTTATTTACTCTTTGAATAACAACACGCATTAATTAATTGACCTCTTTGCTTCATAAACATTTGGCACATCCCTCATTCGGGTCAGGATATCTTCTAAATGCGCAGCATCCCTAACTGATACAGTTGCATAGATATGTGCCATATTATTACTGTCAACCTTTCCAGAAATATTAACAATATTCTTGGTCTTAGAATTTAATGCATTAATTACATCACTTAAAAGACGTGAACGGTTAAAGCCATAAATTTCAATATCAGCATTATAGTTTTCTTTATTCTTATCTTTAGCAATGTTTTCCCAAGCAACATCAATCAATCGGCCCTGCTTTTTAGCTTCTTCGGTTATATTTGGACAATCTGCACGGTGAATAGTTACGCCACGTCCTTTAGTTACATAACCAATAATTGGATCACCAGGAACAGGATTACAACATTTAGCTAAATGCAGCATTAAATCCGATACACCCTGGACCATAACACCATTATTATGCTTAACGCGCATAATGTCTGCTGGAGCATCTGAATCGTTGTCTTCTTCTGTACTTTGCTGACCAGCGTTCATAATTTTTTCTTCAAGTTGACGCTGCTTTTCATCTTCAGCTTTTTTACGTAAATCTTCAGTCAAACGATTTGCGACTGTTGCCGCAGAAACTTCACCATACCCAACTGCAGCAAACAACTCTTCATCGTTGTGATAGTTGAAATGATCAATAACCCGCTGAACATCAGCTTTAGTCATAAACTCTTTAGGAACTAAATCACGATTTGACAATTCCTGTTCAATCATGCTTTGGCCCTTTTCAATATTTTCTTCTTTATCTTCTGCCTTGAAGAAACGTTTAATTTTATTCCGTGCACGTGAAGTTTTTACTAAGTTAACCCAATCACGAGATGGTCGAGCTGAAGCTTGAGTCAACATCTCAACAATATCCCCAGTTTTCAACTTATAGTCTAACGGTACTATTTTACCGTTAATTCTAGCTCCAACTGAATGTGCTCCTACTTCAGAGTGGATCATATAAGCGAAATCTAATGGACCAGATCCTTTAGGTAACTCATAAACATCGCCCTTAGGAGTAAAAACATATACACGATCTGAGAAAATATCAGTTTTCACACTCTTCATAAACTCATGAGAGTCTTTGGTTTCATTTTGAAGTTCAAGGATTTCTTGGAACATGTTGAGCTTCTTATTTGCATCAGTTTGCTCAACTTCACCCTTTACACCCTCTTTATAAGCCCAGTGTGCGGCAACACCATACTCAGCTACTTGGTGCATAGCTTCAGTTCTAATCTGAATTTCTAAAGGCTTGCCGCCAGGACCAATAATGGTTGTATGAAGTGACTGATAGCCGTTTACTTTTGGAACTGCAATATAGTCTTTAAAACGACCTGGCATTGGCTTCCACTTAGTATGAACTGCACCTAAAACAGCATAACAATCTCTTACTGACTTAACAATTACACGAACAGCTAACAAGTCATAGATTTCACTAAAATCTTTGTGCTTATTAACCATTTTTTTATAAATCGAGTAAATATGCTTAGGACGACCGTAAATTTCATACTTGATACCTAAACTATCTAAAGTTTGCTTTAAGGTTGAAATTGCATCTGCAATGTATCCTTCACGCTCACTACGCTTAGACTGCATTAAATTAACAATTCGGTAGTATTGTTGTGGGTTAAGATAGTGCAAACTCATATCTTCAAGTTCCCACTTAATAGTTCCAATACCTAAACGGTCAGCAAGCGGAGCATAGATGTCTAAAGTTTCATCAGCAATTCTTCTTTGCTTGTCAGGACGCAAATGATCCAAAGTATGCATATTGTGCAAACGATCAGCTAATTTGACCATGATTACACGCAAATCTTTAGCCATCGCGATTAGCATCTTTCGATGATTATCAGCTAGATATTCTTCATGACTTTTAGATTTATACTGAATCTTACTTAATTTAGTTACACCGTCAACAATAAAAGCAACATCTTTGCCGAACTTTTCTTTAATATCATCATTTGTTACTGGTGTATCTTCAACTGTATCATGTAAGTAGCCTGCCGCAACCGTATCAGGATCTAAACGCAAAGTTGCTAAAGTTCCTGCAACTTGAGTAGGGTGAATAATATAAGGCTGACCAGACACTCTAAATTGACCTGCATGAGCTTTTTTAGCAAATTCATATGCTGATTCAACAAAAGCTAAGTGCTCATCATTCATGTACTTCTTACATTCAGCAAGAACCTCTTCATGAGTCATTTCACGATATTTTGACATAAAGTATCACCTATTCTTTATTTCTTTTCTTTGTAAAAATCATCATGCCATAAACCAAATAATTCAAAACTTAAATATACTAAACATAATAAGAAATTGTATTTAGCAAAGTGAATTAAGACTGCAATAGCAAAAACAATTGGGAAAAGTAATAACCACCAGTAGCTTAACTTGCGAACTTGCATGATACGACCAATTTGATAACTTAAATAAGTATTAAAAATAAAGAAAACTAATCCAATTCGCCAAACACGACTCAAGTGAACTAGTGGACATATAATCCAAACAATTACTCCTAATAACGTTAACCAAATAAGTGGCATAAATGATTTTTCATTTATTTTACTCCACCATGGCTTAAAATTAAAATTTTTCTTTTCTTCACTTTTTTTCTTCATTTTTTGCTTACCTTTTCATTCAATAAATTATTTTTAATCTGGCTTTCTAGCAATTAATAAACCAATCCAGCGTCCTTCTTGCATTTTCATTTTAATCTCAAAGTTATTTTCTGCAAGAGCTTTTTCAATTTTTGGAAGCTGCAAATAATCAATTCCTGAAAAAATCACTTTACCATTTTCACTTAAATGACTATCCAAATCTGGAATTAATTCTAATAAAATATCGGTTAAAATATTTGCCACAATTAAATCATATTTTTCATCGATATCTTTTAATAAATTAGCTTTTCGGACATCGATATTGTCGATATTATTTAACGCAATATTTTCTTTAGCGGCAGTAACGGCTTCATCTGAAATATCCGTTCCTAAAACATGACTTGCGCCTAATTTACTTGCAGCAATTGCTAAGATTCCTGAACCAGTTCCTACATCTAAAACAGACATTGGTTTTACTAAAGCACGTTCCATGGCTAATAATACTAACTGAGTTGTAGTATGCCCACCAGTTCCAAAAGCTAGGCCAGGATCTAACCGAATCAATTGTTGATCAGAAAATGCTGGTTGATAATCTTCCCACTCCGGAACAATAGCCAAATGGCGAGAAAAATCAATAACATGATAATACTTTTGCCAAGCTATATTCCAATCTTCATCAGCTACTTCTTTAGTACTGATTGAGACCTCTCCAGCACTTAGTCCATAGCCTTTCATTTCGTTTATCTTATCAGTAATTTTTTGAACTAATTCTTTTTTATCAGCATCTTCATAATTAAAATATGCTGTTAACTCTAAATCCCTAGGTAGGTTTTCAATGTCGTCTAGTTCAACTAAACTGCTGTCATGCTTTTCACCTTCGGCAACAAAATCACTTCGCTTGCGACTTTCAATGCCTTGGGCATTCAGTTCATCTTGCATGAAAAAACTTAATCCATCTTCAAGTTCATGGCTACATTCAACTTTTATTGCTAATAATTTCACTAATCTTGTCCCCTTTTGACATGCTAAATTCTCACGTTTATGATATTAAAAGGTGAGAAAAATGTCGAAAAAAAATAAAAAGAAAAAACTTAATAAGACGTTGATCGAAAAAATGCTCGATCAACAAAAAATTCCATATAAACAATTACAATTCGCTACAATTCAAAAAGGCGATGTTAAACAAATGGATACTTCTATTTTAGACGATGAAGAGGCTTTGGTCTATAAAACCTTGGTATGTGAGGGAAATAAAAATAGCCCAATTGTTGGCGTTGTTCCTGTTACCGAACATTTAAGCATGAAGAAATTGGCTAAGGCTTCTGGAAACAAAAAATGTGAACTTCTTCCCCTCAAGAAATTAGTCGCAACAACTGGCTATGTTCATGGTGCAAACACACCAATTGGTATTTATCAAAAACATCATTTTCCAATTTATTTAGACAGCAGCATGAAAGACCATAACCAAATTGCTGTTTCAAGTGGTGAAATTGGTAGAAGTATCATGATCAATCCTGATGATTTACAAAAAGTTACTGAAGCGACTTTTGTAGATTTATTAGAATAATAAATCCAATTAAAAAGCTTCTCATAGACTAGAACTATTAATTCTAGCTATGGGAAGCTTTTTTAGATTATTTCTTTATTATTTTGACTAATCTAAATACCCCATAAATCATCATTATAACCCAACCTAGGATTGAAATATACAATAATACTGTAAACCAAATTGGTGTCTTAAATGAAAGAATAGCTGTATTTTCTCCTACTTTTGCTGTTACTTGAGGCATTCCAATTTCATTAAGTTTTGGATTCACCTTTTTGCCATTTACATTCAATTGAGATTGGCGATACATAAAAATTGGTAGAGTAACTAGCTTTGCCTTAGCCTCATTCCACTTAAGTTGCAATTGGCCACCTGGTAAATTTTTCTTACTAAAGTTTTTTTCTTGCGGTGCCATACTCATCAATATGCCCGTAACATCCGAAGACTTGATTTTCCTTTGAACAGGAAGATAATCAGGACTATTAATTGCAATCTTTTTAATATATACGTCTAGCCCTTGTTCTTTCATTTCTTTAACATTACTAGTAATCCCTTTGTTGTAAGTAATATTATTATTTATTTCATTAAAGTCAGCTCTAACGTTGAATAACACTACTACAATAGCTAAAGCACTAGCAATTATACCAATCTTTTTACCATGATTTTTAATTATTTCAGTAATAGTTAGGCCAATACCGATAAATAGTAGCGGATAAGCTACTACCGTAAATCGATTTGGAAATTGCAGATAACCAGTTACTGCTGGAAAATTATCTTTAATAAATTGCCATGGAAATAAGTTAGAACTTAAATAAAGAAATACTGCTCCTTCAAGAGTTACGAAAGTATTTAGTCTAGAAGACCTAAAGTTAAATAATACATAAATTATTTGGACGATAAATAGTAATAGAGTAACTTCAGTAATGGATGTCCACATCGTAGATGCACCAGCAACAGATAAGTTCAAAGCTGTTAGAACTGGTGAATAATTAATTGGGGATGCCATTTGATTAGTAGGATAAAGCAATAAAAATGCTCCCCAAACATTAGCTGTTAAAATAATAAACAAGCCAACTGCTTTAAAGGCATCAATCCACATTTGATGTTTATTTTTACTTAAAACTAAGCCGTAAATAAAGAATGGAATTAAAGTTAAAATAGCAAAAAAGGTACTCAATAAATGAATTTGAGCTACAATTGCCATTACAATTCCTAGACTAACCCAACTAAAACGTTTCTGATGATTATTCAGTAAATTAATCCCCTGCATTAAAACAAAAGGTATTAAAACTGCTCCCCAAGAGTTAAATGCATTTGAACGCGGCCAATAAGCAATATATCCAGTTGTCAAAAACATAGCAGTGATTATCGCAGAAACTGTTTTTGATATTTTTACTTTTCGGCTTAAATGATAGGTACCTAGCCCACCAATTATAAAAATCAAATAAGTTATTACAATTTGAAAACGAAGCCAGGAACTACAAAATAATAATAAAAATCCCATTAAATAAGCTAAAAATGGACCATAGAGGGCATTTACTATTCTTCCACTTGCTCCCATACCATAATTCATCTGAAAATATGAAAAATTATGATTCTGTATTTGCTGATATGTATCATAAAAACGATGAAAATGAAAAGCAGTATCGTCTAAAGTTAATCCAGATCGTGTACTTAACTCTGTCCAAATTAGAATAGTTGCAATAATTACGCTTAATACAATTGGAATAAGATAATCTATTATTCGACTTTTATATTTATTTATAAAACTATTTTCCATTTTCTACCTCGAATAAGTATTTACTTAACTTTCTAATTGTATCATTACAAACAATAAAAAATTATGCTTATTTAACAATTTACTCTTTTGTTGGTGCATTAACCATATTTCTTCCTGTGCGATATGCCTGTTTAATATCATTTAGAGTCAAATCTTTTCCCTTTTGATCATAAACTACTAATACTTCTCTTACACCATCCGCAAACTTGCTTAATAATCTAAATACTGTAATTTCTGCAAAAAATAAAACCAATAACAAGAAAACAGCAGTCGCTGAAATACGGGAAAGAGCAAATAAATTATGGAAGAAAATTATAGACAGAACTAGTGCTAAGAAAGAACCACCTAGTACGGTCCATCTAAATTTATTTAAAGGTCTTGAAATATGGTATAAAACCATCATACCCACTGCTACTAATAACATTGTAGCCGTAGTGGCTACTTCTTGTCGACCCAGAGCTAGCACAATATCTGCAACCACTAGAATAGAAACGGCTAACATATCTGTAATTCCGCCTGGAATCGCTCTAGACAGTACATTCGGTATAAATTTTCCACGAATACGATTGTAATTATTTTCAAGAGCTAGTAAGAATGAAGGCAGACCTATCGTAAATGCAGAAATCAAAGCAATTTGTGCTGGTCTTAATGGATAAGACATCGCAAAAACTAAAGAAAAGATTGCCATTAAGAAAGAAAAGATATTTTTAACTAAAAATAAACTAGCTGATCTTTCAATATTATTAACTACTTTTCTACCCTCATCTACAACTTTGGGCATTCTAGCAAAGTCAGAATCTAATAAAACAACCTGAGATGCTTGTACAGCCGCACTATTTCCAGAGGCCATGGCAATAGAACAATCTGCAGTTTTCATTGCTAAAATATCATTGACACCATCTCCAGTCATAGCAACTGTATTACCATTTTTTTGAAGTGCCTTAATTAACTTTTTCTTCTGATCAGGTTTTACGCGGCCGAAGACATTGTATTTTCTGACAACTTCTTCGTAGTTACCTTCACCAATTTCAGTCGCATCAATTAATTTATTTGCATCTCGAATACCAGCTTGCTTAGCAACGCGTGCTACAGTTAAGGGATTATCGCCAGAGATTACTTTAATATTTACACCTTGACGATCAAAATATTCAAAAGTACTCTTTGCTTCCTTTCGAATTGGATTAGAGATCAAAATATAACCGAGCAACTCAACTTCTTTAGAGAGTTTCTGCTTTTCATCCTTTAAGACTTCTGGATATTTGGCAAATGCTAAAACACGGTATCCCTGACTCGTATATTGATTTATTTCTTTTTCGTATGCTTCAAATTGATCTCGTAGTACAAATTCTGGTGCCCCCATGAGTAAAGTATTACCGTTAACAACTGCACCACTATATTTGTTTACTGAAGTAAAAGGAATAATTTGCGTAGCCTGAACATTAAATTTTTGATTAAAAGCTTTTGCTACCGCTTTAATAGTGGCATTATCATGTGGCATATTTTGAGCAAAAATAGAAATTTCTTTCGTCAAACTTTCCTTGCTTGTACTAACAGGAACAGTTTTTTCAACTTCCATTTTAGGTTCAGTGATGGTTCCAGTCTTATCAACACATAAGACGTTAACCCGGGCCAATGTTTCTACGCTCTTCATATCATGAAGCATCACTTGTGAACGTGCTAAGCGCATTGCAGCTAAAGCCAGAGCAATGGTAGTTAATAAATATAAGCCCTCCGGAATCATTCCAATTACTGCTGCTTCCATTGATACAATACTTTCGGGTAAAGTTAAATGATTTACATATCGAGCAACAATGAATAGAGCAATCCCGCAAGGAATAATAATGATTCCTACCCACTTAATTAATTTATTAATTGAGCGAACCATTTCGGAACCCTCTTTTGAATTCATCGCTTTCGCTTCTAAGGTTAGTTTAGAAACATAAGAATTTTTACCCACTTTTTCAAGACGTGCATATGCTTTGCCCGCTACTACAAAACTTCCAGACATGAGGGCTGAGCCAACGTCTTTTTCTATTTCATCCGCTTCCCCAGTTAACAATGCCTCATTAACTCTCAATGTACCTGAGATAACTTGTCCATCGGCTGGAATTTGATCTCCTGTTTGAAGTACAATTACATCTCCCAACACTAAATCTTCAATTGGAATAACTTTTTCCTCTTGATCACGAATTACAGCAATTTTAGTTGTATTCATCACGTTTAATTTATCTAAAACACTTTTTGCTCGTAATTCTTGAACAATTCCGATTATCATATTAGCTATAATTACTGGTAAAAAAGTTAAATCTTTGTATTCACCAACTACAACTAAAAGAATAGCTAATACCAAAAAGATCAAGTTAAAGTAAGTAAAGGTATTTTCTTTAATAATCTGCCATGTAGTTTTAGCTTGATCGTTAACTGCACGGTTAACTTTTCCTTCTTTAATTCTTTGCTCAACTTCAGTAGTCGTTAAGCCAATTGGTCGTTTAAACTTTTCTTTCATTTATATCCTTAAAAATTAATCTACATGTAAGTTATCATCTTTTTCAATAGTGACCTCGCCAGCAACATCAGTATTAAAAAATTCAGAAATTTCATGAACATTCCAGCCTTGCCCAAGACCCCACATTAACTTGGTAATTGCACTTTCTGAAGTCATATCTCGAGCACTAATTGCACCTTCAAGTAATGCTTCTCGGCCAACTTCATACTTAGTAAGATCACTGCGTTCATACAAACATTGACTAGTAGCAATAATTGGAATACCTTTTCGAATTAATTTTCCAACAGCTGCTACCATATTTCTTCTAATATAATTCATACCGCCTAGACCATAAGCTTCAATTACAATTCCCTGACAGCCGCTATCAACCATTGCAAACAACAAATTAGGATCAAAACCCGGGAAAAGTTTAACTAAAGAAACATGTGGATTAATCTCGGTATTTAAAACAGTTTCTCCAGTATTTTTAGGTAAGTTTTGTTCAGAAAAAACTAACCCATCAGATGTTACTCGCGCAACTGGAGGTACATTTACACTTTCAAATGCATCAAAGTTAATAGTTCTGACTTTAACGCTTCTACATCCAAGCATTACTTTTTGATCAAAAGCTAAGTAAATATTTGGATGACAACTAGCTGCTGCTGCAAAAGCCAATTTTAAATTATCTGGTGCATCACTTAAGACAACATTAATTGGCACCTGACTTCCAGTTAAAACAACAGGAATATTAATATTTTGCAGCATAAAAGCTAACATTGAAGCAGTGTAGGACATAGTGTCCGTTCCATGCGAAACTACGATTCCATCATATTTATTTCGATTTTCATAAATTTTTTCTGCAATCAGTTTCCATTCCTCTGGTTGAATATTTGAAGAATCTAACTGTAAAATATCTTCGACCGTAATATCATAGGGTAACTCACCCAACATATTGATTAATTGTTCTCCAGATTCCTTAGGAACTAAACCTGCATCTGACATAACAGAAGCAATTGTGCCTCCAGTAGAAAGCAATAAAATTTTCTTTTGCATAATCGTCACTCATTCTTTATTTTCTATTCTATTGTTCTATTAATTATACGAAAAAAGTTGCCATAGTTTAAATTCTATGACAACTTTTTGTGAAATTTTATCCTGCATGACGCCAATCTTTATCCATCAAAATACGTGCTGCAATAAGTCCCAACGGTAAGCAAATGACAATCATTAAAGCTTGTACCATCCATAGTGCACCTGCATTTAATGAGGTTAATCCTAAGTTAAACATTGCTCGATACATATAAAGTCCCGGAACCATGATAACTATTGAAGGAACGGTAATTGCAATTCTTGGAAAACCAATTTTACGTCTAATAATTGATGCTAACATCCCAGCAACAAAAGCTCCAATAAACGCAGCAACTGCTGGTGGAACGTTTGACCAATCCACTAAACTTAAACGTAAAGTATTGGCGATGGCTCCAGAAATGCCAGCAATAGTTGCCATTGAGATTTTAGAGTTAAACATAATTGAGAAGCCGAATACACCGCAAAAGCTAGCTAGTAATCTTAATAAAGTTAAAACTACTGGGGTTAATCCTAATTTTTCAAAATTCTGTGGATGTAAGTTTAAAAGCAAAGCCATTACCCAGCCAACTGCAGTTGCGACCACAATAATCATTATTGCGTAAGCCATTCGTTCAAGTCCCGACCGCATATCAAGTTTAGAAATATCTAGTCCAGAGGTAATAAATGGAAAACCAGGAATCACGAACAACATTGCACCAATATATCCATCTAAATGATGTAGACTTACTGGATAAAATAATCTAATGAAATAGAAACTAGCTACATATACAAGACACGCAATAGCAACTGACACTGTAATATTAGCCAATATAGTAAGATGTCGATCGGCCATTTTTCGGCGAACGTAGTTACCACAAGCAGCTCCTAAAAAAGCACAAATAACTTCAAAAATCCCCCCACCAAGTAAAAAAATAAATCCGCCACATGCAAGTCCAGCTGCTAAACCAACTTGCCAAGGTTCATATTGTGACTTCATAGTAGAAATTTCTTCTAAACGATTATGAATTTGACCAATTGTCCAGTTTCCATCATCTTTTTTAAACTGATTAACAAAATTTTCCATTCGATCTAGCTTATTTGTATTAACTCCTGTTGATGGCAAACTCAAGGCCTGAGTATAACTTTTACCATCTGCATCGACACACGTATATTCAATTGAAACTAATCCAATATCAGTACTACAAGTCATATCTAGACACCGAGCAATTGTATTCATAGCCGATCTCACTCGCCAAGCTCCGGTCCCATAAGACAATAGCATCATTCCAATATGACCTACAATTACTGAGCGTTCAGCTAAAGTAGCATTTTTAGCTGGCGTAATATTATCACTAGTAAAAAACTCTTGCCAGCGAATTCGCATATGATGATGATGCGACAAAGTATGCTGATGGTGTAGTTGATTTACACGTTCATTTTGAATTTCTTTATTTTTCACTTTCATAGTCCCCAAACTTCGATTAAATATCATACCTTTAAAATTTTATCACAGAAAAAACGTCTTGCACTCTTAACTTAAGTACGAGACGTTTTAATTTTATTAAAAATATTGACTATAATTCGATTCTATCAACAACTTCTTTCATCTTCGTTGCTGAATAAGTCATTTTCTTCTCTTCATCATCCGACAAATGAAGTTCAATTACATCACTAATTCCATTAGCAGTAATTACAGCTGGGCTTCCTAAGTAAAGATCATGGATACCATACTCACCATTCATTGGGGCTGAAAGTGGTAAAACTTGAGCCTTATTCTCTAAAATCGATTTACAAATTTGGGTTAAGCACATTGCAACACCGTAGAAAGTTGCACCTTTATTAGCAATAATCTTTCCACCCTTTTTACGGACATCAGTTTCCAAATCTACTAAAGTCTGCTCATCTAATTCTTTATATGAACGAAGCGGTTTATGATCAATAATCGCTTCATCAAAGTTTTCAAAAGAAGTATCCCCGTGTTCACCTAGAACATAAGCATCAATGTGGTCTACATTAACTCCTGTCTTATGTGATAAAGCAACACGCAAACGTGCAGTATCAAGAGATGTTCCTGTTCCAATAACTTTATTCTTAGGAAAACCAGTTAACTTTTGAGTCAAAGTAGTCAAAATATCTACTGGATTAGCAGAAACAACAAAGATGCCATTAAAACCAGATTTAACAATTGGCTTTACAATTGACTTCAAGATTTTAACATTAGTGTTTACTAAATCTAGTCTCGTCATTCCGGGCTTCCTTGCAGCACCTGCAGTAATTACAGCAATATCTGCATCTTTAGCGTCGCTATAGTCGCCACTCTTAACAGTACATTGGCCAACAAATGGTGCGAGATCTTCTAAATCTAAAGCATCTCCTTCAGTGATTTTCTTAACTACATCACAAATTACTAGTTCATCAATTTTAACGTTTTGTAATAAGTCATTTGCAAAAGTTGAACCTACACGGCCATCACCAACTAAAAATACTTTTCTACGACTCATTTTTATATACTCCTTTAAAATGAAAACTTAACTTCTACAATTTAAGTGTACACAAGCTGCCCTTCTATTGAAAACGTCTTATTTAATTAAATTTGCCATTGCTTTTCCTGCTTCACGGCCAAAAATAATTGTTTCAGCAATAGAATTACCACCAATTCTATTATTTCCGTGTAATCCTCCACTAACTTCACCAGCAGCATATAAACCATGAATAAAATTACCATTCGTGTCATATACTCTTGTATCTGGAGCAATATGAATGCCGCCCATTGTATAGTGAATAGCTGGAGCAATGTGAATAGCGTAATATGGTGCATGATCTAAGCTAGCCATCCCAGTAGTACGGTTAAACTCTGTATCATCATGCTTTTCAACAGCTTGATTCCACGTATTGAGAGTTTGTTCAAGAGTAGCCCCAGGTACATTGATGCTTTCAGCTAGCTCTTCAATAGTATTTCCATGAACCACTAGATGAATTGAATCATAAAATTCAATCGCTTTTACTCGATCTCTTACTCCTTGATCAAAAATCAAAAACGCAGAATGTTCAGGTGTATTAGTTATTGCATTTGATACAATTTTTCTAGTATTTAACTCATTAACAAATCTTTTACCTTGATGATCAACCAGAATGGCTCCTTCCCCGCGGACTGCTTCTCCAATTAAATAAGCATGGTCCGTATCTTGTTGAACAGTTGGGTGAACCTGAACTAATTCTAACTGTTCTAATTGAGCTCCTACCTTATCAGCTAATTTTAAGCCATCTCCAGTCGCACCAGCTTGATTAGTTGTCTTATAATCACGCAAATCTGGCCGATATCTAGCAATTAAATCCTTTGAAGCTCCAAAACCACCCGTAGCAAGTAAAACAGCTTTTGCATTTACTTTAAGATCATTATTAATTTCTACACCGTTAATTTTTTTATCTGCATCTTGCAACAATTCAGTAACTTTAGCACCAGTAAAAATTGGAATATTTTTCTCATCAGCAATTTTAAGTAAGTTATTAACTAAAAATGCCCCAATTGGTGCCATTGATGATGGTCGGTGCGTACGCTTCTTAGACATTCCACCAGTAATAGTTAAATCATCTACTTTAATACCTAGATCTTCAAGCCAAGCAATTGCTAAAGGCGCATGCTCTACAAAATAATGAAGCATTTCACGGTCATTCATATAGCCGCCACCCTTTAATGTTTCATCGTAAAATTTTTGCATACTGTCATTTACACCTAAACGAGCTTGAACAATACTTTCAGCGGCATTCATTCCTGAGCTTGCACGCATAGTATTGCCACCTAGGAAATTATTTTTTTCAAGAATTGCAACATTTAGGCCATATTGTTGTGCTTGGATAGCAGCAGCTAATCCTGTACCACCACTACCTACAATAATTGCATCATAATCTTTTTTTAGGTTATCTAATGTTTGCGTTGGAAATTTATATGCCATTGTTTATCCCTCTTTTAATCATCAATTGGCTCAGTATTCATTGCATTCGTCATGGTAATTGGTTTCATCCACTTATCATATTGCTCTTTAGTTACTAATCCACTCTTTAAAGCTGCTGTACGCAAAGTTGTATTATTTTTAGCAGCAGTTTGAGCAATTGTAGCTGCTTCATGGTAACCAATATGTGGTGAAAGTGCAGTAACTGTCATCAAAGAATCAGTCACATCTTTAGCCATTCTTTCTTTATTGACAGTCATACCATGAATCATCTTGTCAGCAAATCCAGAAATAGTTCCTGATAAAACATTTGCGGACTCTAAAAAGGCAGCAATCATAACAGGTTTAAAGACATTCATTTCCAAATTACCTTGGGATGCAGCCATAGTGATTGTAGTGTCATTACCAAAAACTCTTACACATGCCATTGTAACTGCTTCGGCTTGAGTTGGGTTAACCTTACCTGGCATGATAGAAGAGCCAGGCTCATTTGCTGGTAAGTTAAGTTCACCTAAACCAGCCCTTGGACCAGAACCTAAAAAACGAATATCTTGAGCAATCTTGAACATGTCAGCTGCTAAAGCTTTTAAAGCCCCATGAACTACGTTTAAACCGGAGTGATTTGCCAAGCCAAAGAATTTATTTGTCTTAACATCAAATTGATGACCATATTTCCTTGATAAGCGTTCAGCAATATCTTCAGCCATCCCAGGAGCAGCATTAAGACCTGTACCAACTGCAGTTCCTCCAAT
The DNA here is from genome assembly GCA_947641735.1 of uncultured Lactobacillus sp. Lineage (GTDB taxonomy): Bacteria > Bacillota > Bacilli > Lactobacillales > Lactobacillaceae > Lactobacillus. The sequence continues at coordinate 7,292 of CANRQR010000020.1, read as the reverse complement.
TGGTAATTCATATAAAGTTTCTTCTAATTCATTAATGTAAGATAAATCATGATTAAGAGCAGAAATGTAACCAGATATCTCTTGACCAAAAGTTAATGGTACCGCATCTTCTAAATGTGTTCTTCCCACTTTAACTGTCGTCCAGTACTCATCTTGCTTAACTTTTAATTCCTTAATTAAGTGTTTAATAGATGGCTTTAAATCATCTAAAGCTTGAGTTGCAACTAAATTCATTGCAGTTGGAAATGTATCATTTGAAGATTGCCCCATATTTACATCATCATTGGGCAATATATTTAAGCCAGGATGGTTTTTATTAGCTAAATTAGCCACCACCTCATTTACGTTCATATTAGTTTGAGTACCGGAACCTGTTTGATATACATGAAGTGGAAAATAAGGTTGCAATTCATCATTATTTAAATCAAGTAATTGATGAATTGCTTCGATAATTGCTCGCCCTTTTTCTTCTGTTTCAGTTCCAGCCTCAATATTAGCTTGAGCTGCTGCAAGTTTTATCTGAAGAAGTGCTCGAACAATTCCAATTGGCATTAATGCACCGGTATGGAAGTTATCTTTACTTCTTTGAGTTTGCGGCCCCCATAATGCCTTCTCAGGAATCTCTACTGGACCTAATGTATCACTTTCAACACGATAACCTTTTTTTACCATAATTTTTTATCCTCCGTTTTCATTATCTTAATTATAAGCTAAATTTTAATGAAAGGGCATACAAAAAGCGGAGAATATAATTCTTCGCTAATATCATGTATTAAAATTATACTAAAAATAGTTTTACAATGCTATACGCTTAGCGCTCTTGGTGATTTAACTTCTTGGCCACCAAGTCTCCGACAACTTGTACAATAAGCACTAATAAAAGTACTAATAAAGTTGCTACTAAAGTAACATCATTATTAAACCTGTTATATCCATAAGAAATAGCTGTGTTTCCAAGTCCACCAGCTCCAACAGCACCGGCCATTGCTGTTAATCCAATCAAGCTAATTAAGGTTACTGTCGAAACTCTAGCCAACTCTGATCTACTTTCTCTTAAATAAACATCAAAAATAATATCTTTTGTAGAAGCACCCAAAGCTTCGGCTGCTTCAACCTTTCCATTATCAACACTTTCAAGAGCAACTTGAACTTGGCGTGCAAAAAATGGAAAAATTCCTAAGGTTAGTGGCACTAAGGCTGCTTTCATTCCAATTTGAGTACCTACAATCTTCTGAGTAACAGGAGCAACAAAGGCTAACAAAATAATAAATGGAACTGCTCTAAAAATTGATACTAATTTATCAACTATCCAATAAACTACTTTATTCGCTAAAATTCCTTTAGGCTTAGTCAAAACTAATAATAAACCAAATATTAAACCTAGAACTCCTCCAAAAATAGCTGACCAAAAAGTCATAAATAAAGTTTGAAAAATAGCTGTTCCCCAACCAGCATCTCCACCCCATCCAAGGGCTATAACATTAGGAAAGTTTTTAGTAAAAAAACTAATCATTAGTCAGCACTCCTTTATCTAATTTAGTTACCACTACATTCTTACTTTTCAAGAATTTAATTGCTTCTTCTTGTTTTTGTTTGTCTAAATTCAATAAGATAGCTAGTGTTCCAATTGGTTCACCACTCAATACTTCCACGTTTCCATATAGAATACTTGCTTTTGTATTTAAAGCAACGTCTAAGTCAGCCACAACTGATTTAGTAACATCATTAATGCTATAAACCAATTGATAGAGTTCGGCATTATCAGCCAACTTATCAAAATTGTAGGTATTCAAAATATGTTGTGCTTGCAAAGCGCCACCCACAAATTGTCGAGTTAATTGCTTTTGCGGATGTAAAAATACTTCTCGTAAGTCCCCTTTTTCAATTATTTTTCCCGTTTCCATTACAGCAATCTTATTTGCTACTCGCTTTACTGCATCCATTTCGTGAGTAATCAATACAATTGTTAAACCTAATTTTTTATTTAAATCATATAATAAGTCTAATATTTGATTAGTCGTTTTTGGATCAAGTGCACTTGTTGCCTCATCAGAAATTAAAATATCAGGATCATTAGCTAATGCACGTGCAATTGCAACACGCTGCTGCTGTCCACCAGACAATTGAACTGGATAAAAATTAGCCTTATCTTTCAAGCCGACTAATTCTAATAAGTGGAGTGACTTTTCCTCAAGCTCTTTATCAGATAAATGTGTATGTTGTAATGCAAAAGCAACATTTTCAATGACTGTTTCTTCGTTTAAAAGATTAAAATTCTGAAAAATCATTCCAATTTTTCTTCTTTTTTCCTGAAGCTGCTTTTTACTAACTTGTAATTTTTTATCTTTAAACAAAACTGTTCCATTAACTTCAACTGAACCAGCAGAAGGATATTGCAATAAGTTGATGGTTCTTACTAGAGTTGATTTTCCTGCACCAGAGAAACCAATTACCCCATAAATATCGCCCTTATTTATTTCTAAACTTACTTCATTAACTGCTTTATTCTGTCCAAATTGAACTGTAATATTTTTTAAATCAATTTGCGCTGTCATTAGAATCTCTCCCTATCTTATTTCAGCTTTAGTCCCCAAGCTGCGATTTCAGTCTTACCGTAAAGTTTGTCAGACAACTTCTTAGTCTTCTCTGTTTGATATGCCTTAACTAATTCTTTATACACTTTATTATTCTTGTCTTTCTTATTAGCAACAATAATATTAATCCATTGTTCTGAATCCTTGTTTAAAGGTTCAATATAAATTGTTTGTTTGTCCCCTAATTTAGCTGGAACTGCATATGTATTATTAACGATACTTGCATCAACATCATCAATTACTCTTGCTGTTTGTTCAGCACTAACTTCTTTAATTTTCAATCCTTTAGGATTTGAAGTTATATCAGCAACTGTTGCCAGCTTAACTCCTTTTCTTAATTTGATTAAACCTGCATTCTTTAATACATATAAAGCTCTTGATTCGTTAGAAGCATCATTAGGAACAGCAATTGTAGCCCCTTGTGGTAAGTCTTTAATATCTTTATATTTCTTTGAATACAATCTAATTGGAGCGATATAAGTATTACCAATTGCGACTAATGAACCATGATTTGCCTTGTTCCAAGCGTTCAAGAAAGTGTAATGTTGAAAAGCATTTAAATCAATATCTCCATTTTGAAGTGCCTTATTAGGTTGATTGTAGTCAGTAAAGTTCTTAATTTTAATTTTTATTCCATAATCTTCTTTAGCAGTCTCTGCTACACTCTTCCAAATTTCAGCATCTTGTTTTGTTTGACCAACTACTCCCACCACTACTTCTTTTTGATCTTTTGTAGTATTACTTGTTGGTCCAAAGCTAAACCATCCTGCAATTACAATTAAAATTGCAACTACTGACCAAATTATCCGATTTCTAATTCTCTTCTTATGCATTGTGCTTTCCTCCTAAAACAAAAAAGCACTCATTCCCAAAAGGACGAGTGCTCGCGTTACCATCTTTAATTTGTCATTTATTCACATAAATGACCTTAGTAAGTAGCTCTTAAACTTAATTAAGAATTACCTTGCGTTGTTAACGATCGCAACTCCGTTGATAGCTTACTATTAAAATTCGCTATCACCATTTTAATTTCTAGTCCATCTTCAATTAGACGCTCTATCTACTTACACCATGCGTAGACTCTCTAAAAGAACATTACTAATTTACTCAACCAGCAAAATGTTTAAATTAATTGTTAAAAGTATATTATAATTTTAATCAATTTTCGTCAAGCACTTTTTTAATTTTTTATTTTATTATCGAAATTATTATCTTATCCTAACAAATGAGGATATTAAGAATGGAGAAAGTAAGATGAAAAATATAGTTGTCAAAATAATTATGTGGATCCTCTTTTAGTTCTACCTAATTCCATATTATCTTGTTAAAAAAGTTTCATTCAAAAAAGCTGCTCATCCGATTCTTTGGGCCAACTGTGTCACAATTGGATTATTCTTCGTATTAGGATTGTTTACCTCTCCTAGTTCGCATAATACAAGCCAACAGTCTACTCATTTAACTAAAAGTAAAAAAGTAGCCCACAAAACTATTACTAAGACAATTACAAAAAAGTAGGAACGAAGGAACTTAATAAAGAAAAAGCTAGAGCTAAAGTTCTTACGCAGGAAGAAAAAAACAAGCAAGCTGAACGGGAAAGAAAGGCTGCTGAAGCTCAATCTCAAAAAGAAGCTAGTCGCTTAAAAAATAAAAATCAAAAAATTAAAAAGAAAATTAGTTTTTTAGATAAAAGGAAAGCTGATCTTTAAAGCCAATTAAAAAACTATACTAACCCCAATGCCGTCGAATCACTAAGCAAACAAAAATTAGCTACTCTTAACTACGACGGTAAAAGCATCGTTAATGTTGATAATAATAATCCAGATTTTTCAAAAGCAGACTTAGATACAAGCCATGGGGCTTGGCAAAAATATGGTGACTTTGATTCCCAAAATCTTGTAACAGCAGCTAATGCGCTTTTAAATAAATCATTAATGCCTAAAGCAAAACGTGAGGCTCTTCATGTTAATCCAACTGGCTGGCATAATAAAAAAATCAATCATTATTGGCTTTTCAATCGCTCTCACTTAATTGGTTATCAATTAACTGGCCAAAATAATAATTGAAAAAACCTAATGACTGGAACTAGACATTTAAATGATCCAGACATGCTGATATATGAAAATGAAGTTGCAACTTATCTAAAATCTTCACCAAATAATTACGTTCGCTACCGTGTGACACCAATTTTTAGAAATAATGAATTACTTACTCGGGGAGTCGAAATGGAAGGGCAAACTGTCAATTCCAATGATGTTCATTTTCATGTTTATATTTTTAATGTTCAAGATGGAGTAGATTTAAACTGCTCTAATGGCAGCAAAAAAGTTTCTTAAGTTTTAATAAAATAACTATCGTAGAAAATTAATATTTGTTATACTTCTTTTTGCTTCTCTCAAATTTCCTAGGTTCAAACCTATATATTACTTTACAATACCTATTTAATTAATGTTAGCCCCCGTAGTTTAGGTGTATGAATATACTAAATGAAGGAAGATAATATTATAAATTCTTCATTTAATTACAGTTTAACTTTATTCTAAAAAGCGCAGGCAGAAATCTGTGTGAAAGGAATTGTGATTGAAGTGATAGACAACTTAGGAGCTGCGATCAAAAAAAGACGCAGGAGTTTGAGAATGACTCAAGAGGACCTTGCGGAATTCAGTAGTCTATCAGTAAATTTCATCTCTAAAATTGAAAGAACAGGTAACCAAAATATCAGTATTCAAAAATTAGATGCGATTGCAAAAGCACTACAAACATCCGTAATTACTTTAATTGATGAATCCTCAAAAACTCCCAAATCACAGACATTTGTAAATAAGTTAAGTAATGACCGTGTTTTTCTTGACAAACTTACAAATGACATGAAAAAACTTCCTGTCGCTCAGGAAGAAGCTTTAGCTAAGAGTTTTATTACTATAATTAATACTTTTGCTAAAGAAGATAAATAAAAAACTTTGACATTTAGAGTTACAATTTTGTGTCCTATTTGTCAAAGTTTTTTCTTTTATTTAAGAGTAAAATAAAAAGGAATTTACAAATCCCTCTTTATATAATATTAGTAAATCTTTTCAACTTGATCTTGAATATTTGAATTATTTAAAAATTCATCATAACTAGTATCTGCACGACTGACAATTCCCTTAGATCCTACTTCAATAATATGATCTGCAATAGTTTGAATAAATTCATGATCATGAGAAGTAAATAGGATTGATCCTTGATAGTCCTTTAATGCATCATTAAGAGATGTAATTGACTCTAAATCCAAGTGGTTAGTCGGATCATCCATTACCAATACATTAGCTGGCTCAAGCATCATTCTTGAAAGCTGACAACGAACCTTCTCACCACCAGAAAGAACTTTTATCTTTTTATCAATTTCATCGCCTGAGAAGAGCATTCTACCTAAGAAGCCTCTTAGGAAAGTATTATCGTCCTGCTCTTTTGTCGCATATTGACGAAGCCAATCTAAAATTGTTAATTCATCATTGTTAAAATTAGCATTTAAATCACGAGACATATAATTGAATGCTGTTGTTTGACCCCAAGTCACAGTACCCGTCTCTGGCTTGATTTTTCCAGCAATAATATCCATTAAAGCAGTTGTAGCTAAAGTATTACGTGATAAAAAGGCAACTTTATCTCCTGGACGGACAATAAATGAAACATGGTCTAAAATCTTTTCACCATCAATACTGTAAGAAACATCTTCAACTTTTAAAAGATCATTTCCTAAATCACGATGCATTTCAAATTTTACATAAGGGTATTTACGTGATGAAGGTTTAATATCATCAAGCGTAATCTTCTCTAATTGCTTCTTTCTTGAAGTAGCTTGCTTTGATTTGGAGGCATTTGCTGAAAAGCGGGCAATAAATTCTTGTAATTCCTTAATTTTTTCCTCTTTCTTAGCATTTTGATTTGCTGCTAATTCAGAAGCTAACTTACTTGATTCATACCAGAAATCATAATTTCCCATATAAAGTTGGATTTTACCATAGTCAACATCACACATTTGTGTACATACTTGATTCAAAAAGTGACGATCGTGAGAAACAACAATAACAATATTTGGATAGTCAGCCAAAAAATCTTCTAGCCAATTTACAGTATGCACATCCAAACCATTAGTTGGCTCGTCAAGCAAAAGAATATCAGGATTGCCAAATAAAGCTTGAGCTAATAGCACCTTAACTTTTTCTGCTTCAGGAAGCTCACTCATCTTACTTTGATGCATATCTTCTGGAATACCTAATGATTGCAATAATTTTGAAGCATCGGCTTCTGCATTCCAACCATCTAGTTCCGCAAACTTAGATTCAAGTTCAGCAGCTTTAACACCGTCTTCATCACTAAAATCAGGTTTAGAATAAAGTTCATCCTTTTCTTTCATTACTTGATAAAGTTCTTTATGTCCCTGAATTACTGTATCTAAAACAGTAAAATCTTCAAAAGCAAAGTGATCCTGATTTAAACTGGACATTCTTTCATTGGCATCAATGGATATATTTCCAGTAGTCGGTTCGATTTTACCCTCTAATAGTTTTAAAAAAGTAGATTTCCCGGCGCCATTGGCTCCGATTACTCCATAACAATTACCGGGAGTAAATTTCAAGTTAACATCTTCGTACAGAGTACGGCCAGATAAATTTAAACTTAAATCTGAGACAGTAATCAAATTATTTTCCTCTCTTA
>CANRQR010000019.1 GCA_947641735.1 uncultured Lactobacillus sp. | reverse complement strand
CACTAATTGAATACTTTGATCATAAATTCATATGATCAGGGTGATAATGAGCAAATAATCAATATCTTGTATTTTTAAATTTTTTATTTACCTAATGCTTAAAAAAATAGGTAATGTACCTGCCCAATCGGTGTCAATAAAAATATTATTTTTAATACTCTGAATTAAATAGTCTTTTGTATTTTCATATTTAAGATTATTAATTATTTTCTTTTACCGAATAAATCATTATTCTCAAGCATAGTTTCAGCTGATCTTTTGTAAAAAGTATTATCTTCATCTATTCCCATTTTAGCTAACTCATTTAAATAAAATTTATCCAGTTTTTCTATCCACTCAATTAGCAAATTGATTGCTGTATTAAAACATAATATATTTTCATCTGACGTATCATTAAAAAGACACATTCTAAAGTAATTATAATTATAGTTATCTGTGTTCCAATCATCATCGCTAAGCATAAATTCTAAATCTGGCTGTAAATTATTAAAGCTTTCACTCAGTTTAGAAAACATACAACTTGGTGGATATAAATACGAGTTATTTTTTTCGCTTATCATATGAAGATTAGAATCAGAGAACTCAAAAAAAGTAAATGGTGGTTGCGGTTCAAACAATATACTATAGTCATTTTCATTAAATCCATTATCACAGAACTTTTTTAAGGCAACATTATTAAAGATTTCTTTTCTATCCTCTTCGGCACGAATTATTAAATTTATTAAATAATTCAAATTCAAATATTTTTTTGCACGAGTATTACTAGATATTATAAAACCTATATTGTACATATTTAACGAAATTTCCGTTTCACCAATATCAAAGTCTTCAATGAAAGTCTTTATATAGTTATAAACTTTCATTAAATATTCAGTAGCATTAGCTGGAATAAGAAAAAGAGTTTCAATATAATCAATTGCACAAATCTTACATAAAGCCTCTCTAATAACGGGTTCTTTGGGTCTGTTTCCTTTTTTCCAACTAAAAATATTGGAATTTCCGCTTTTCATTTCAGACTTATCTATTGGTATAGCTAGTTTCTTTGGAACTAGCTTATTTATTTTGCGCGCAAAGTCATTTTGTGAGTCTGAATGACCACTTAAATATTCATTAATAAATCTAGGAAAATTGTTATTAGGAATAGGATATTTAGGCTTGGGCATAATAATATCTTCTTTCACCGTCAAAAGTTATGAACATAAAGCTGTACGTGTATTTTATCATCATACACTTTATAGTAAACAGTGAAGATTAAAGAAATCTTCAAAATAAATTTTAATTAAGGAGGATTTTCAAAAAATGAAAATCAAACGAACAAGTGGCTACTCAGAAGCACTAGCCAAAATGTACATTCCAAGTGACGTCTCAACTTACTCATTATCTATTAATTTAGATACTCAAGTTAAATGGGTCAATGGAAAACCTACAGATGAAGTAACGGGTTATCAATGCTGGTTTATTGCTGAAGGAACAGAACCATTTAAGGTTAAATTTCCTAATAAGGTTAGCCTACCATCTATGTTTACCAAAATTAAATTTCAAAATCTCGAAGCTTGTGAAGTTGGGAATAACGTATACTTCAAAGCTAACGGGCTTGAGGTGATGAAATAATGTCAAGTAGTGAAACTGCTCGTTATATTACCCAATGTCTCAATATGTCACTTGATCTTTCAGGTGAAACAAGTTATACGAACAGCTTTAAAGTCAAGGTGTTGAATGATGGCTTTCTTTTCATTCCTCATTTACCTGCAAGTTACATCATTGATAATGACCTTTATCAGCGGATTTATAAGATTGCCAATTCTGCATTGTATCCGCTTAAATCTTTGCTAAAGCAGTCAACTATGTATCTTGTTGCAACAAATGAAGAAGACTTTGGAAATAAAAGAGCCTTCTACTATCCGTGGACTGGCATTAGTAGAAGACTCACAATTACAGATATGAATGCATACCTTGCTTCCAATCCTAATAAAGACATTGAAATAATGCAAGATGTATCTATCGACTATGACAAAGTAACTTCAATTTTGATTGCTGGAAATTCTGGTTCAGGTAAGTCCTACACGCTGACATATTTACTTACAGTTCTTTATTTAAAAGATATTTCTGACCTGTATATAATCGATCCAAAATGTGATGTGCCAGCGCGTTGGGCGCATGTCTATGGTTTAGAAGATAGAACAATCTTTCCAACCGAAGAAATGTCAAATAGCGATTTTGTTAACCAATGTAATGAACTATTGGCTAATGTCGTTAAAGAGATATATGTGCGTCAAAGAATCCTTTACATCGATCCACATCATCACTTCAAGCATTTAACAGTTTGTATTGATGAAGTGCTGGCTTTAACTGATGGATTGCCAAAAAAATAAAAGATACTTTTTTCTCATTACTCTCACAGATATCTCTTCTTGGTAGAGCAACGAAAGTGCACTTGCTTTTGATTAGCCAGCGTTTTAGCAATGATGCTATTTCCATCGCCGTTCGTGAGCAGGCAAATGTATGCTTGCAGTTGGGCAATATCAATAAGAAAACAACACAATTTCTTTTTGATATTGATCCTGATGGGATATTAATACCAACGGGAAAAGGTACAGGTCTTTTTCAAATAACCGACAATACTCATCCATTTCAGGTGTTACCTCTATTAACACCTACGTACAATATCAAAGGAGGAATTTTATGATTGAAAATCATAAATATCAACCCAGTCCCATTAAGTTATATTTACCTTTTATGATGTTTTTGGGCACTATTTTACTTTTGGAAAGTAAAAATTGCTCAATCATTAATCGTAAATACTATTATTGCTGGAATCTGTTTACTCATTTTAGCAATTCAAATTGTTCACAAAAGTTTAATTAACTATATTAAATCACTTTTGCTGACATTTGATATTCAGCATATGTTGGTAATTCCAGCAGAAATTAATGAATTTACAGGCAAAAGAAAAATTAATGCGATCACACAAACATATAATTCTTATCTTTACCAAAGCTATGGCGAATATAGAGATAATAAATTATACATTTGTATTAGATTACCAATCAACATTGCTGCAGCTAAATTGTTGGATGACAACCTAAACAAACTACGTGAATCAATTGTTAGTCAGAATCCTGACTATTCTTTCACAGGTTTTGAACGACAAGGGTATTATCTAATCAGCGAAGGAACCAAATAAAAGGAACGCGAGTGCCGTAGCACGCGTGCCTTGACAAGGGATAATGCGTAAGCGAAGGCACTCGCACTTTTATGTAAAATGTGTTGTGTAAAGTATCCATAATCACTATTGCTCTGGGCTGAGAGCTTGTTATTCAGCCCTACACAAGATTGTGTAAATTGTGCAAAAAAGGAGAGTGGTAAAGATGAAAAAGGCTGTAAGAGCCAGACAATTCATGTATACCCAAGACATTGAACACCTTCCATTCAAACAGGAAGACTTAAAAGAGCTACTTGAAAAGTCGAATGCCGAACAATGGGCGTATATTCTTCATGACAAAGATGTTAACGAAAAAGGCGAACCAATTAGACCACATTTTCATGTGATTTTAAAATTTAAAGATGCAAAAACAATTTCCCGTATTGCTAAATTATTTAATGATCAACAACAATATGTCGAAGTTTGGCACAATACCATTAATAATGGATATAGTTACTTAATTCATAAGACAACTAATGCCAAAAATAAACATCATTATGATCCTAGTGAAGTAGTTGCACTTTTAACTTTGTAACAAGGATTAAACAAATTAGGGAAAAAGTTAATAAACCGTCAAGACATGACATAGAGAATTTTATTGATGATTATTCAAATGAACAATTAACAAAGAAGAACTTCAAGAAAAAATTGGTGTCCTTGAGATGGCAAAACATAAAACGTTGTTGGATCATATTGAAGACATTTTAGCTTATAAAAAACATCAACGATTTTTAAAAGACTTTAAAGGACAAAAGTGTACCACTTATTGGATTTGGGGATCTTCTGGAATTGGAAAAACAAAACTTGTTCGTGAAGTTTTAGAAGAATTACATCCCAACAATTTTATTATTCTTGGGTCTCAACGTGATCACTTTCAAGAGTACAAAGGTCAGGAATTCATAGTAATTAATGACCTTAGACCCAACGATTACGACTATGGTCAATTGCTTACTCTTTTAGATCCTTGGGAAATTGATAAAATGGCGCCTGCACGATACCATGATCGTTATCTCAATGCTCGTTCAATTTATATCACTACACCATATGATCCACTTAGTTTTTATTTTGAATGTAACATTTCAAATCAAGTAGTAGATTCGTTTGAGCAATTGAAAAGAAGAATTGTTTCTTTAAAGTTAACCGAGGATACGTATAGTGATCTAAAAAATGAACTAATTAAAGATGAAGAAATAGCAGAAGCAATTTGGAAGATAAAATCACAAAAAAAATACTAGTCATGCTGATAGCGACAAAAGCAATGACTAGAATCTCGACTAATTTGATTCTATCCCAAAATTGCTTATAAAACAATTTAAGGAGAATAATGATGATCAAATATCTAACTGGTAAAGAATTATGTGAGGCTTTAGGAATTAGTACAACGCTATTGTATAAATTTCGGAAAGCGGGTATGCCCTACCATCAACTACCAGGCGGTAGACCTTTTTACTTGATTGATCAAGTCGTTGATTGGTTAAAAGATGCAGGTTATCACCAAGAAAAAGTTTGGACAAAATAATTAAGAGAGCGGAATAATGATCAAAAAAATTCTAAAGGGGCAAATATAAAGGCCTTTGGCTAGTGCGAATTCAACCAATGGTCAATGGCAAGCGTAAAAGTGTAACAAGAAGAGCTGATAGTAAGCTTGAAGCACAGAAGCTTGAAATTGATTTGAAAGTGAAATATGCGAGCTATAAGAATGGCTTACCAAGTATTACTGATGAATCCCAACTTCTAATTGAGTACACCAAATTTGTTGAGAAAAAGGCTCAGTCTATTACTGCGACAACTAATCGAAGCTGGAGATATTCTTTAACTTTATTGGGTAAATACCTTAAGTATGAAAATAAAGTAGGTATTCAGTTGCGAGATGTTGACCAGCATTTCTTTAACGATTTTGGGCATTGGTATCTTAATAATCATCCTAAAGCAAGTGTTAAAAAGAGCACTGTGATAGATGTAACTTTGGCACATTTTCGAACTTTCTTTACTTTTCTTATAGATAAGGCTGTTCTTGCTGTAAATCCAATTCCTAAAGGCTATCTAAAATTATTCTTTAAGCAGTCTGATTTCAGCACAGGTAGAAAATGGCATCTTTTTTCTAAAGATGAAATTAGTGTTTTAAGGGAAGAATTACTTAAAGAATATAAAGGAGCCACGATTGCTAATTCTGTATCTAGGTTAGCTTTAATTGTAGATACTTATCTGGGATTACGACCAGAAGAATTACAAGTATTAAAGTTTGACCAATTAGTAGAGTATGAGGGTTCTTATACTTTTAAAATCGACGATAGCTGGTCTGAAAAAGAAAAAAGCCTAATGGTTCTTTGAAAGACAGACCCAAAGGCGCTTATAGATATTGTTTGCCAATTAAGAATACTGAGGTAATTGATTTGATTAAAGATTTTCAGATTAAACAAAAAAAGTACCTCTATGAATATGGTTTAAAAAATACATCGGGATACATTTTTCTGAACTTACATAATTATAAATCAATTAGTTCAAATAACCAATTACCAGTGACACAAAAAAGCTTAAATGAAAAATTAAAAGCTGTTTGCAAGAATGCAGGGATTGAAAAGCAAAAAGATACAGTTTTAGCTTTGTATTCTTTGAGAGTTTATTTAAGCAGTTTACTTGGTAATGACAATCGCATATCTAATATGTATGCTTGCCAAAGAATGGGAAATACTATTCAAGTTTTTCTTTCAACTTACGTAAAGGAAAATCGAGAATCTTATAAAGAAAATTCTCAACTTTGGAATTGTTAGTTAAAAATGCACTTTATTTGCACTTCGCAAGTATCGTGTCTATTAAAAATATTGATATATCAAGGATGTTGACTAGAACCTCTATGCTTTTAGTCAGCACTATAAGAACAAAAAAGGCGCTAGTTTATCTAGCGTCTTTTTTTATTTTTATGCTAATCATGATTTTCATTTATTTCTATCGCCTTATTTCTACTTGTTTTTTCCTTACGCTTAAGATAGTAAAAAATAGGTAGGCCAACAGCTACTATTCCTAAAAATAGAACTACACCAGCAGGATCATTAAATAGTTCACTGACAACGATAAATAATCCACCTAAAATTGCAACGATTGGTACTAAAGGATAGAGCGGAGTACTAAAAGGACGATTAGAATTTTCTCGTCTTAATTTAAAAATGCCGAAAAAGGCCAAAATATAAAAGCAATATATCGTAAAGACACATAAGTCTGATAAGCGATCAGGATCGAACAATACTAGCATTAAAGTTGCTAATACGGTGATAAAAATAGTAGCAACGATAGGAGATTTTCCTTTTGGAGTTAAATAGGTTAAATAAGATGAAAATGGCAAATCATTTCTTTTAGCCATAGCATAAACAATTCTTGGAAAAGTAATAATTTTACCATTGAGAGTACCAAGCATCGAAATAATTATTCCTAATGTTAATAGCTTTCCACCAATATTACCAAAAGCTTTTGTAGCTAAATACGTAGTTGTATCCTCTCCTAGGCGCTCAATAAGGTCGGCTGGAATAAAGCGTAAGATACCGACTGTAATTAGAGTGTAGATCGTTAAAACAATCGTAATTCCTAAGATAATCGCTTGCGGAAGAACTTTTTGAGGATTTTTCATTTCACCACCTAAGTTCGCAATTAAAATCCAGCCGTCGTAAGCAAACAAGGTAGCTAACACAGCAACTCCAAATCCGCCACTACTTTGTTTAACGTCAGAAATAGTCTGACCTAAGGCATTATTTTGACCCCAAAAGATACCAAAAATAATAATTGCAGCAATCGGAATCATTTTTCCAATTGTAGTAATAACTGAAAATGCTGCACCTACCTTATTATCTAAAAAATTAATAATAGTGATAAAAAGCATACACCCAATTGATAGAGGAATGCGCCAGGAATCATTTAGATTAAAGAAATTGGCGATAAGAATACCGGTAAAACCACCTACGGCTGCAATAATTGCAGGGCCATAGACGATAACTTGCATCCATCCGGCTAGAAAACCAAGAATCCGACCATATAACTTCTCAATGTAAACATATAATCCGCCAGTATATGGCATTTGAGCTCCAATTTCAGCAATTGTTAAACCAGCTGTTAGTGTAATAACACCACCAAAGATCCAAGCACTAATAGCTAAGGTTGAATTATGAGCACTTTGAAGAACTGAAGCTTGTTTGAAAAAGATACCTGATCCAATGATTGTCCCAATAACAATTGAAATAGCTGAAAAGAAGCCTAATGAACGCTTAAGATGGTTTTGTTGTTTCATCTTGATAATCCTTTCTAAAAGAAAAAAGCCCAGATTCACAAAAATCACTCTGCTATAAAAGTGATTAAGTGAATCTAGGCTTTTTTGGAAATATTTGGCCACACAAAATCACTCATGTTCCACTGGAGGTGGAAGATGAGAAGGAAGAAGTATTTAAATTAGTGTGGTGTAAATATTTCATGGTTTTAACTCCTAAATGATTTTATATTAGAATATCATGATATTATTAAAAAGCCAATAATAAATATATCTTTAATTAGCTAATTAATTTTATTGTAAAAAAGTTTT
This sequence comes from uncultured Lactobacillus sp., assembly GCA_947641735.1. Classification (GTDB taxonomy): domain Bacteria; phylum Bacillota; class Bacilli; order Lactobacillales; family Lactobacillaceae; genus Lactobacillus. The sequence goes on along the minus strand of CANRQR010000019.1, from coordinate 23,848 downwards.
GCTTTTTCCAAAATCATCTGCTATACTAGTTAACGTTGTGAGAAACGCTGACTTAGCTCAGTTGGCAGAGCACGTCACTAGTAATGATGAGGTCGAAGGTTCGAATCCTTTAGTCAGCACAATTTAAAAGTCCTAACCAGGTGGTTAGGACTTTTTTGTTGCGCTTTTATCTTAGTATAATGAAAATATAGACGTATATTATCTGATAAATTGATATTTCAAAAAAATCTTAGAAAAGGTAAAAGCAGATGAAACTAAATAAAGATAGTCAAACTTTAGATCAAATTGCTCCATTAGTTGAATATTCTTTTTTAAAAACTAATGACCTTCGCCAAGATGCTAACTTTTTAAGCAGATATGACCATAGTATGGGTTTTGGCGAATATAAAGATAGAAAACTAGCTAGTTACATCATGGTCAATGAATTTGAAAGTAGGATCTTTGCTAAAAAGGTGAAAATGGGTGGGGTTGGTTATGTAGCGTCATATCCGGAAAATCGCGGTCAAGGTGATATTAATCGCTTGATGAATGAAATTATTTTGGAATTGTACAAGCAGAACTACGCTATTTCTAATCTAGCACCATTTTCTGAAAGTTTTTATCGACGTTATGGCTATGAAAATGCTATTTATGAAAAAATGTATGAATTAAATCCGACTTATTTGCGCTTTTTTAAGCCAGTTAAAGAAGGAAAAATTGTCCGAGGAAAATGGAAAGATTCAGACTTAAAAGAAGCAGTCATAAAGTTATATCAAGGTAAATTGAAACAAAATAATCAAAGAAATACTGTTGATCGTGAAGACTGGTGGTGGGATCGTTTAGATACCTATTATCCTGGGAGATTTATCTGTGTCTACTTTGATAAAAATAATCAGCCAGCTGGCTATATGTTCTATCGTATTCGGGATAGGGAGTTTAGGGTGGAGGAGCTGTACTATAAAACGCCTCAAGCAGCGAAAGCCTTATTGAGCATTATTGCTAGTCATTCTTCAAGTGATTTGAAATATTATGTGAAAATGCCAGAATCAAGCTTACTAGGCGAATTTTTCCCAGAGCAGGAAGGATTAAAAGTTCAAATTTTACCTTACATGATGACTCGAATAATTAATGTTGAACAAGTATTAGAAGCCTTGCACTTAACTAAGGGCGGTAAAATTAAGATCGAAATAACTGATGATGAAATAGTTGCTGAAAATAATGGGACTTGGGAGATTGATCAGATAAACAAAGATACCAAAGTGAGAAAAGTTGAAAAAGATCCTGATTATAGCGGCTCTTTAACTAATTGGACAAAGGTTTTATTAGGACATTTAACTTTGAAACAAGCTGTTCGATTAGGATTTATTAAGGAACATCACCCAGTAGATAATGATTTTATAAAGGGTGAAGTTTCGTTTTATGATTACTTTTAATCAAAAATAGATTTTCTGTCATTAGAAGCAGAAAATCTATTTTTTCTTATAACCGGCAATGTCCCAATCTGTAAAAGTATAATCTAACTTCTTCCCATAATATTTTTCATATGCTGCTTTCTTTTGGAGGTAGTCAACTTTACGCATTTTTTCTATATTTTGAGCAAGGGGTAGTTTGGGATCAGGATAGATAGTAGGGAGAATATGAAGAATCCAGCGTGTTTTGTTAAATTCAGGATGCAGTTTTTCTTGCTTGTTAGTGTCCTTGATTTCTACAAAGCATGAAATAATTGGAACATTCATTTTAGCTGCATAATAATAGGCGCCTTTTTGCAGAGGACGAGGTTTTCGATAATTAAGCCATAGCTCTTGTTCTGGATATACAACAACCCAGCGATTTTTCTTAGAAAAGATTTTATTTAAGTGTTTTGGCAGCTCACGTCCTAAATAGCGAAAACTAGCAGTTACCGGGATGCTATCAATATTCCTCATTAAAAAGCCAATCCAGTTTGGTAGTTTTAAATTAGTATCTTCGATAACAAAATATAATCGCTTATGATATTTCATGGCGAGCCGCTTCAGAGGTAGACAATCAAATTGATTGTAGTGATTACAAGTTATAATAGCTGAAGAAAGCTTACTAAGAGATTCAGGATTATCAATTTCAGTATTTAAAGTTAAAAGAGGCGTTCCGATGTTAAGGATTCCGCGTGCAAGTATATTAATAGCTTTAGAAAAGAGTCTATTATGATTAGCCCAAAATTTTTCTACTAATTTTAGGCGATCTTTTTTACTTAAAACTGGATCATCTGGTTCAACTTTTGCGTTAAATTTTTTCTCATTAACACATCTTTTAATATTAAAAATAACCTCTTGCCGCTTTTTACCAATAATCATAACTAGTTCTCCAAATTTTTAGGGTAGATTCCAAGCTCTATTTTATTTATTTTGTTTTTTAAAACCAAATATTATCCCACTTATCTTCATTCATGCTAAGCTAAGGTGAAAGAATAAAATATAAAAGGAGGAATCCCTAAATGAAAGTAGGTATTATTGGTGCTTCTGGAATGGCAGGAAGTGCTATTTACAAATTAGCTAGTGAAAATAAGGATCTAGAAGTTACAGGTATTGTTAGAGATAAAGAAAAGGCTGAAAGAGTTCTTGGTAAAGATGCGCACCTTTTAATTGGCGATGTTTTAACAATGGAGGATAGCTTACTAGAAAACTTTGATGTAATTGTTGATGCCTTTGGTACAACTCCTGAAAAGGCAAAGGATCAAGTAAAGTTAGCAACTAAATTATGTGGCTTGGCTAAGAACAAGGATATTAGAGTAATCTTTATCTTGGGCGCAGGTAGTCTTAGAACTGGAATTGATAACCACTTGGTAGTAGAAGATATTAAGAAATTAACTGGTTCAGAAAACTGGATTAATACTCCTCAAGAGCAATTAAACGAATTAAACTACTTAAAACAAGTTGAAGATGTAGATTGGCTTGGAATTTCACCAGCATTGACCTTTGAAGCTGGTCCAGAGGCTGCAGGTTATATGTTAGGTAACAATACTCTTCTCTTTAATAACAATAATGAATCTAAGGTAACCTCTGGAACAATGGCTCGCTTGGTTGTAAATGAAATTGTTCATCCAAAGCACCATAAAGAAAGAATTACTTTAGTTGATGAATAAAAAATAACCGTTATAGCGTATTATGTTATGTCATTAAGTTAATACATTCATAAATTAAAAATATTTTTTAGAACCGAATCGTTAAGATTGGGTTCTTTTTTGTATAAAACAAGAGAAAATATATTTTATGTAACATGAAATATGTTTGATTTTGCTATAATTGTTTGAGCGACTATTACCTCCTCCCTTTGAAAGGAGGTGAGTCTATTGAAGGATTTTTTGACTTTGGTTGTAGCTCCAATACTTGTGGAAATAGTGAAATCACTATTTGATCATTGGTTGGATGATCGGCATGACAACGAAAAGCATTAATAGTCGCTTTTACTCAACCCTCGACGTTTGATAGGTTGCGTCAAACGATAAAAAAGCATTACCTTTTGTAGTGATTAGGTAATGCTTTTTGAGTCTATTAAATTTTAGATTTTTTGACTTGTTGCAAGTTAAGTATAACATGAAGTAGCAGTAATATAAAAGTATGGTAAAAATATTGAATAAAAAATAACCCTTATAGCATTTGTACTATAACGGTTTTATTGTTCAATTTTAATTATTAGCAACTAAGGAACGATAGAAGTTAGCCTTGGTTTGACGGTAGTAAGGCACAATCCAGATGAATCCAATTCCGCAAGTAATGATACCAAGTAAGCCCCAGCCAATGAAGCTTAAGTCTAAAACGAATAAGTCCATCTTGTGGCCGTCCATTAAATGACGACTTTCAGTAATCGCTTCGGTTGCTCCAATATTAGTTTGTCCGGCAGCAAATTTATCCTTTAAGATATATGGCGTCATGGCATAAGAATATCCCTTAATGAAGGCAGGAATAATAAATGCGAATAACCATAAAGTAATAAAAAGATTGGTCATAAAAAGAGTAAATAAACTGTTCTTGAAACGTCCATTGCTGTAGGCACTGAAAATACCAGCATACCAAGGCTCTTTCTTTCCTGTTTCAATGAAATCTAGGATAGTATAGGCAACTCCCCATAAAACTAAGCCACCGATTAAGCTGACAATAAATGTCGAAAGATCATATCCAGGTTTATAGCCTTGAATTATTGCTTCATTGTTATAGCGAAGGATTGAGTAGGTAAAATCTTTTCCAGTCCAGATCCAACGATTAATATCCAGGATAACAGCGTTAAATAACCAGGCAAAAATAGTTAGACAAATAGCCCAGCCCCAATTGCCACGTAATTGATCTTTGGATGCTTGTTTCATTTGTGCACGTGTCATAATTGCTTTCCCCCCCCGATAATATATTTAATATACGTCCATATTATCTTATCACTATGAATATGAATAAAATTAAAATTTCTCAACTTTTGTTATAATCGAAATACTAACTTAAATCGAAGAAGGGTTGCTCATGAAATATAAACAATTAATTTTTGACGTTGATGATACTTTAATTGACTTTGCTGCTACGGAAGACTCATCCCTGCATGCCTTGTTTAAATCGCATAAGCTGCCTCTCTCCTCTGACTTGCAAAAGCAATACCATACTTACAATCAAGGACTTTGGCGCAGACTTGAATTGGGTGAAATTACTTATGAAGAATTAAGCGAGATGACATTTCATGACTTTATTAAGGAACATTTCGGTCTAGAAGTAGATGGAAATGAATGGATGAATAAATACCGCTCTTACTTTGGTGAAGCTCATCAGTTGCTGCCAGGTGTGGAAGATACGCTGAAGTTTGCCAAAAAACAAGGCTACAAGTTAACAGTCTTAAGTAATGGTGAAAAGTTTATGCAACGTCATCGTTTAGAATTAGCAGGCATCAAGGACTACTTTGATTTGATTGTAACGTCTGAAGAAGCTCACTATTCTAAGCCAAATCCCCATGCTTTTGATTATTTCTTTAGTCGTACAGAGATTGGGCCAAATGAGACTCTATTCTTTGGGGATGGATTGCAGTCAGATATTTTAGGTGCTGAAAAATATGGCTTTGACAGTATTTGGTATAATCACCGTCACCGTAAGGATAATATTGGACTTCATCCCTTATTTGAAGTTGAAACATATCCAGAATTTGTTAAATTAATGCAAAACGATTTTAAGAAAGTATATTAAAAGGAGTGCTTAGGCACTCCTTTTGTATTACCCTATTCTTTTTCAAAACCAACCATTAAGCCGCCTTCTTCAGCATAAAAGCTGCAAAGTGCGCCGCATTCGCCAATGGTAACTTTAGCATCTGGGAAGTTATCTAAGATAATTTCTTTCATGCTTAAAGCAGAGCCCTCATTTTGCACATGGTCGATTTGAACGCGGCCTCCGCGATAGCCAGCTTTAACCATATCATCTAATAATTTTCTTCTAGCTTTCTTAGCACCGCGAGCTTTTCCTAAAAGTTCAAATTCACCTTTATTGTTTGCTGTTCCAATAACAAATAGTTTCAGTAAACCAGCAATCTTTGCGACAGCTGGTGGAATCCGGCCGTTGTTACCTAAGTTAGTTAAATCTTGTAAGGCAAACATTAAATCAAGGTGGTGTTGGTATTCTTCCGTTGCTTTAACAATCTCTTCAAAAGATTTTCCAGCACTTGCCAAACTAGCAATCTTTTCCGCAAGTAGTCTTAATTGTGGGCCTGCTGAGCGAGAGTCAAAGACTAAAATTTTAGCTTTTGGATTCTTTTCATGATAAATCTTAGCAGCTTGGGTAGCTGAATTATAACTACCAGAGAGGGCACTAGTTAAAGTAATGACAAAGATTTCGTCGCTACCTTCAAAGGCCTTAAGCCAGTCATTTACATTTGGACAGGCAGAAGTTGATTTGTTTTTAGTATGCTTTAAGGTGTAGAGAAATTTATCTAAATCAATATCAGGCGTATCGAGCCAAAGTTTGCCATCAACGTGAAGTGATAAAGGAACAGTAACATGATCAATTCCGTCAATTTGATCAGCTGTAATGTTTGCAGTTGAATCTGTAATAATTTTTATTGGCATATAGATTACCTCGAATTAAATATATTAACCTATTTTCTTTCAGTCTAGAGAAGATAGATAGTAAAGTCAAAGAAAATGCTATCAGTACAAAAAAGGTCAGCCCGAGAGCTGACCCATTGTTAATGCGAAAACACTAGTCCTAATAAGCCGCCTAAGGCAACTAAAGCCAGAAGAGGCAATACTAGATAAGAAACGAAGGCAAATAGCAGTCCGATCACGATTAAGAAACCGACGATCTTCAAAATGCCAATTCCTAGTTTCCAGAAAAGCCAAATGATTAATAAGGCTAATAAAAGTGAAAACATATTTCGAACCTTCTTATAAAAATTAAACTATATTTTGATATTAATCATATTACGAAATTGAGATAAAGTGTAGATAAGTTTTTATTAAGAATATTTAGGATAATTTTCGTTAACGAAAGTTGCGTTCAAATACGATAAACTAAGAACATTTTAACCTCTTTATCTAAAAATGATGATAGAGGTGAAGAAAATGAAATACTTATTGAGATATTTAAAAAAGGAACCATTAAAGGTTGGGGTTGTAATTATCCTAACAATTATTACTTCTGCTTTGCGTGTTACTCATGCACTAATCAATGTAAATATTCTAAATTCTTTGATCAAATTACAGATGTATAACTTTTTTAACTGGGTAATGATTGATATTGGAGTGTTTGCAATCCTATCTATTTTTCTAATTTTACTTCAAATTCAAACAGCTAAAACAATTGAATTTTTATGCTTGGATTTAAGAAAGGATATTGTTCGCCAAATTGCTAATAAGCCAATTATGAAATACCAGGAAAAAGATACAGGAGTTTATGCTTCCTGGCTAACTAATGATATAAATACAATCGAAAATAATGGTTTTTATAATATTTTACAATCCATTCAAATTATTACCGACCCATTATTTTCAATTATTGCCTTACTACAATTTTCTTGGACATTTATACCTTTAATTTTACTAGTCTCATTTTTAACAGTTTTTTTACCACAAATTGTTCATGATAGATTAGCTAGTGCGAGTTTATCAACTACTCAAGCTAATGAAAATTTACTTAGTACTATTAATGATGGCTTGAGGGGCTTTGCAACATATTCTATTTTTGGCATTGAGAGACAACTTGAAAATAGAATTGCTGGTGCCACGATGACCTTAATTGGTAAGAAAGTACGATAAGCGAAATATCAAGCAGGAGCTAATAATATTGCTGGTTTTTCAAATATTTTAGGACAAACTGGTATTGAAGCTTGGACTGGTTTTCTAGCTCTGCAAAAAAGTATTTCCATTGGTGTAATCGGATCTTCAGGAAATTTGTCCTACAATGTTTTTAATTCATTAGCTGCGATTGCACCAATGTGGGCAGAAATGACTGCATTGACACCAATTTTTGAAAAATATCATCTTGATGATAAAAGTAAGCCTAAACAAATTGGTAGAACACTTGAAAATAATGATTTTCAATGTTTAGATATTGAGAATCTACAAATTTCTTTTGGAGATAAACTAGTTTTTAAGCAACCATTAAATTTACATATAAGTAAAAATCAAAAGATTGCTCTTGATGGCGATTCTGGTAGTGGTAAAAGTACACTTTTAAAAATAATTTCAGGTCAAATAAAAAATTATCAGGGGTCAGTTAAAATTAATAATCAAGATGAAAAAACTCTCAGTTATGACACCATTAGAGAAACATTGATTTATGTGGATCAGATTCCATATTTATTTAACGGGACAATTCGTTATAACTTAGAGTTAGGAGAGCACTTTAGCGATCAAGAAATATTCGATGCCTTAAGAAAAGCTAATTTGCTTGATTATGTTAAAGAGTTACCAGCAGGATTAAATACAAAAGTTGGCGAAAATGGTACAAAAATGTCTGGAGGACAGAAGCAGAGATTGGCTTTAGCTCGTGGTCTACTACGAAATAGAAAACTATTTTTATTAGATGAAAGTACAAGCAGTTTAGATAAGAAAAGTGCTCTGAATGTTGAAAATATCTTTTTGAGTCAGCCAGATATTACAGTTATTTTTGTTAGCCATCAGCTACATGATGAAAACAAACAGAAATTTGATAGGATCGTTAAGATATAAAAGAGCCAGATAGATGAATATACTATACTTTCGGTAACATACTTACAAAATCACTATATCCTGCAAGCTTTAAAACGTTAGTTATTTCCTGACAAGTAGCAGGATCCTTTTGAAAAACAGACGCATAATATTTTCCAAGTAGCTTTATAAATAGAACGGAGCCTTTGCTATTAATGGTTGAGATATATGATAATACCTCTTGGATTAACTTTGTGGAGTTTTTCTCGTAGCAATTATCTAGGTAATTAATACAGATTGCGCCAATGCATTCTTGCAAAGAACTTTGTAGAATATTTGGATTAGAATATTTCGCTAAGATAGTACCTACTAAAAAGTTCAGCTCATCTATATCGTAGATACGCATTGTTTCTCTAAAAATTTGAAGGGAATGAATATTCCAATTGTTGTTGACGAGAATGTATTGTTTCAGTTTATTTTTTAATTCAATTGGAATTTCTTTAGCTTTAGGGAGATAGACCTCTAAAGTAAGCTGCAATTGCAATTTATAATATTCAGTTTGGCGATTATTAGGAAGTAAATCTATCTCCTGTTTTATTTTTAATAATTTATCTCTGCTTTTTTGCTCAAAAGCTACAGAAATTCTATTCATAATATCTTCTGAGATATTTTCTTTATCATTTAGATTTTCAAAAAAATAGCTAGCGTTTATCTGATGTTTATTAAGAATTTGAAGGAGATCATTAGTCCCAATATCGTGGATATTTCTTTCAACTTTCGAATAAAAAGAGGTTGAGACTACATTTGCAGCCATTTCTGTTTGAGTTAATCCTAGTTGTTTCCTAAGATTTAGCAGTGCTTCACCAATTGTCATTCTGTATACCTCAAATTCAATTTTTTAATAATAATTTTATTTAATGCTTATTCTATCACGTTATAGGATGATAATAATTTCAATTGCGTTAATAAGCTATAATAAAGAGAAATTACCACAAAATTATTACGATTACATTGAGAAAACTAGAATAATGAAAAAACTAACAACAGGAATTTTAGCCCATGTGGATGCTGGAAAAACTACCTTGTCAGAAGGGATGCTCTACAAAAGTGGCACATTGAGAAAATTAGGTGCAGTTGATAAAGGAACTGCCTATTTAGACAGTGATGATTTAGAAAAGAAACGTGGAATTACGATTTTTTCCCATATTGCGCGCATTCAAACCGGTAATAGTGAATTACAAATTTTAGATACGCCAGGCCATATTGATTTCGCTCAAGAAATGGAAGAGACGTTAAGTGTTTTAGACTATGCCATCTTAGTTGTATCAGCAAGTGAAGGGGTAACTGGATACACCCGCACTCTTTGGAGCTTACTAAAAAAGCATCAAATTCCAGTTTTTATTTTCGTTAATAAAATGGATACCTTGAAGGCTGATAAGGAAAATATTCTCAAGCAACTTAGTGAGCTGGATGATAATTTTATTGAGTTTGGCAATCAAGATGCAGATTTTTATGAAAAAGTAGCTACTGCAGATGAAACAACCTTAGATCAATATCTAGAACTTGGAAAAATAGAAAATAGTGCAGTCAAAAAATTAATTAATCAAAGAAAGATTTTCCCAGTATATTTTGGTGCAGCTTTAAAATTAATTGGAATAGATGAATTTTTAGCGGGCTTAGATAAGTGGAGTAATGAGAGAAAGTATCCCAATGACTTTGGAGCTAGGATTTTCAAGGTTTCTTATGATGAAAAGGCCGAACGATTAACTTGGTTAAAAGTTACCGGTGGTAGTTTAAAGGCCAAGACCGAAATATTTCCTGATGAAAAGGTAAATGAAATTCGTCGCTATAACGGCACTAAGTATCAAGTCATTCCGCAGGCAGAAGCTAGTGAAATTGTTGCTGTCAGCGGCTTGAAAAGTACTTATCCCGGACAAGGTTTGGGCTTTGAAAATGATCAGACTAATTTTACCGTTCAGCCGGTTTTAACTTATGCAGTAAAAGTTAGCCCAGCTAACATAAATGCTTGTTTGCACGCACTAAGACAGCTTGAAGATGAGAACCCGCAACTCCATGTTAAGTGGAACAAACAGACAGAAGAGATAAGTATTGATGTTTTGGGTAAGATTCAGTTAGAGATTCTCCAGCAACTATTACTCGATCGCTTTAATTTAGAAGTTGAATTTACTCAGGGCAAGATTCTTTACCAAGAAAGTATTAAAGCTTCAGTTGAAGGGGTTGGTCATTTTGAACCTTTAAGGCACTATGCAGAAGTTCACTTGTTACTCACTCCTGGTAAAAACGGAAGCGGCTTAGTTTTCAAAAATCAGTGTAGTTTAGAAGTTTTGCCTAAAAAATGGCAAGATCAAGTGATGGAGAGTTTATCTAATAAAGAACACTTAGGTGTCTTAACCGGGTCGCCCATTACAGATCTTGAAATTACTCTAGTTGGAGGCCGGGGAAGCAATGTTCATACAGTTGGCGGAGATTTTCGTGAGGCAACTTATCGTGCAGTGCGGCAAGGATTAATGGAGCTAAAAGCTAAAAAACAAGTTTATTTACTTGAACCTTGGTATCAATTCACTTTAAGAATTAATCAGAATCAAGTTGGTCGGGCGATTAATGATATTGAGAGAATGGGTGGAAAATTTGAACTTGGAGAAAGTAGAGGGAGTGTCACTACGATTACTGGCCAAGCACCGGTAGCGCAGATGCAGGATTATGCCACTGAAGTTAGAAACTACACGCATGGTAGCGGACAGCTAGAATGTTTATTCTTGAGTTATCGAGAATGTAAAGATAGTGCTGCTATTATTGAAGAAATGGCTTATGATCCATTATCTGATATTAACAATACTCCTAACTCCGTCTTCTGCTCCCATGGCGCAGGTCATACAGTTGTTTGGAATGAGGTACCAAGTCATGCCCAGTATCCATATTTAGGATAAATTGCTGCACGATTTTGGTAGATCAAGCTAAATAATTTTTGTAGTAAAACGCTTTCATTATTTATGAAAAGGTGCTATATTAAAAGTGTGAAATAGCTCTAGTAGAAGTCACGATTAGGATTGTTAATATTTATATTTTTTATTAAGTCGACGATACTCTAGCTATTGCAATTCATAAATATATTTTATAAGAAAAGGAAGTTCTGATTAATGAACTCCCTTTTTTGTGCTAATAAAAATGTAAGTAAAGTAACTATTTGAATCCCATTTGCTTGCGTAGGACGGTGTAGATTGGTTCTCCACCTAAGAGAGCTAGAATTAGATAGGCAATAAAGACACTCATAATCATTGGCAGAACTTGTTCTACTGTTCCGATCATTTCTGTCAGCAAAATAATTGCGGTAAATGGGGCTCGCAAAATTGCCCCGAGGTAGGCTGCCATAGAGACAACAATGATATTAGTATAGTTGTCAGTAGGAATAAGGCCTAAGTGGATAAAAACAGTCGCAAAAATCGTCCCCATTAAAGCCCCTAAAACTAAAATAGGCATAAAAGTACCACCAGGGATAGAACTACAATAAGAAATCATAGAAAAAATTAGTCTTAGTAGAAAGAAGACAACTGGGATTAAAATCCATGAAAGCTGCCCTAGTTTTTCTTCTTGGATAATTAATGGATTGTGAAAAAGTGAATCGATCAAGTAATGTGATCCACCCAAAACATGCGGAAAGGCAAGCCCAATCGGAATAACTAATAAAAGTGGAACAATACTGTGATATTGCATCGGAATAATTTTTAGCTTGCTGAAAAGCCACTTAGTATTTAAAAGAGACCGTTGATATCCGTATGCCATCAAGCCTGCTACAATTCCGACAGTGATTAAGGACCAGTAGGAGTGAACGGGTAATTTTTTAGCAATTGGAAGATAAAGACAGGGCCGCGTTCCAAAAAATATAATGGTAACTAAGTCAGCTGAAGCAGCGGCTCCTAAAGCACTGATACATTCTTTCGGTTTAAAAGAATGGGTAATGACTTCAACAAGAAAAAATACACCTGCAAGTGGGGCTGAGACTGCTGCACTAAGGCCAGCCGCAATTCCAGCGCATTGAAGCAAGCGTCTATCTTCCTCACTGCATTCAAAAATGTTTTCTGCAAAACCTTGACCTACTAAAGCCCCCATTTGGATGCACGGTCCTTCTCGTCCAAGAAAGAGACCCATTGAGCTTACTAAAAGACCGCCTACGAATTTTCGCCATAAGACGGGGAACCAGTCAACTTCGTGTTCTCCCATTAAGGTTGCTTCGACTTGAGGAATACCTGAACCAGATAAGTCTAATAAATATGGTTTAATAATTTTGCTCACAAGGATACAGATAAAGAATGTAAAGATGGTATATAGGCTTATCCATTGGGGATGAGCTGCGAGATAGGGATAGAGAAAGTATAAAAAATGGATGCTTTTATCGATAACAAAACGGAAAATACTGACAATCATCCCTATAATTAATCCGATAATGATGCTTTGAACTAAAAGCTGGGGCACTCGGGTAGTGAAGGGGCGTCTAAGAAAATCTTTAGCAGGCTTCATAATTGTGACTTCTTTCATGTATACGTTGTTAGGTTTATTGTATGCCGAAAGAAGAAAAGAAAACAAATAATAGCAGAGGAAGTACCACGAATTTTATATTCTTTTTGTGGAGGGTGGAGATCACCACATTTTTATATTTTGTAAAAGATATTTCAATCTTTGAATTGATTGCTTTAAATTATTGGCTTTTAGGTATCAGTAATATTGAATTATTTATCAAGTTAGAGAAGAAAAGATTAATGAAATAAATTTAAGTCGTATTTGAAAATAAAATTCAAATACGACTTTTTTATAGATTTTAGTATTTTTAAATCATAATAATGACCATAAAGTTTTTCAGATCTTTTGATAGAAACATTATTGGAGAGATGAAATAATGAAAAAATACATCTTAGAATTTAAATCGCAATTTATCTTTCTTACGCTTTTACTTACTCTAGTAGCTGGATTGGATGTATATAGTGCAGTAATTATTTCAAATGTAATTAATGCAATTATCAAACATCAACTTACGATTTTTTATCAGCAAATCGTAGTTTGGATTCTAGTTTGGGGTCTTATTATTATTATCCGGTACACTCTTTCAATTTCTGAAACTAAATTTGAGCAAGGGATAGCCAATAAAATTCGCGCTAATATTTTAGAAGCAATTTCAAACGAAAGTTATGAAAAGTATAATAATTCAGATAATAGCCGTTTTGTTTCGTGGATGAATAATGATACACAGCAGATTGTTGATAAAGGATTAACATATCTATACACTATTATTGAAGCAATAGCCTTGATAGGTTTGTCTCTGATTACGCTTTGGACATATAGCGTTTGGATTGTATTTGTTGCATTAATTTTAGCCATGGTTACTTTATATCTTCCTCGATTACTGAACAATCGTTTAACCCAAACTTCTCAAGCTTTAACTAAAGAAAATGAAAATTTTGTACAAGTAGCATCCGACTTACTTGGAAACTTTAATATGTTGTTTTCTTTTAATAGCCTCTCTCTTATGAGACACGATATAAATAATGAATCTAAAAAATTAAAAAACGCCTATGTTGCTCAAGCAAAAGTATACGGTGGAATTGCAGCTTTAGGTTTTATTAGTAATGTGATTTCTCAAATTAGCTTAACTGGGTTAGCAGGAATTTTAGCTTATAGAGGCATTATTACGATCGGAGCTATTTTTTCAATTAGTAATTTGACCAGCAATATTTTTAATAGTGTAGGTAATATGCCAAATTATTTAAGCTATATCAAGAGTACAGAACCCATTTTTGATAAATTTGAAAAGTTTATTGATGACAATCCGAAGGATGAAAAGAAAAATAAATTGATACCACAGACTCCATTTTTGGAAATTAAGAATGTAACTTTTCATTATCCTCGTACTAAAAATGATATCTTATGTAACTTTTCATATAAGTTTGAAAAAAATAGAAATTATCTTCTTGATGGGGACAGTGGGTGCGGAAAAAGTACTATTTTAAAGCTGTTAGCAGGATTTTATCCATCTTACAAAGGAAAGATACTGCTTAAAGGGCATAATTTAAACGAATATTCACAAGAGCAACTGCATAAAGATATTTTTTATTTAGATCAGCACCCGCAAGTGATGAAAGGAACGGTACGGACTAATCTTAATCTCACTGATCATTATTGTGATAGAGATTTACAGAGAGCATTAGATCAGGTGCATTTAGAAAGTAGTAGTGAATTCTTGGATACTTATATTGAAAAAGGAGGAAGTAGCTTGTCTGGAGGGCAATTACAAAGACTAGCCTTAGCTCGAGCTGTTTTACGAAATTTTGAAATATTTTTAATGGATGAAGGAACGACTGGTGTAGAAAAAAAGATATCAATAGAGTTGGAGCAAATGTTATTAAAAGATCCAAATAAAACAGTTATCGTGGTGAACCATAGTGAGTCTAAAGAAAATCTAAAAATGTTTGATGAGATAATTGAAGTCAAGAAATTTTAATTCTTATTTATATTTAATAAGAAGGTCTTCCAGAATTTTTCCGTATTGAATCATGCCAATACTGATTAAGAAATCTTTTATTTGGTTACTTTTGGTGTAATATTTATTATTTTTAGTTTGATGATAAAGAATGATATTTTTGAAGAAATAGAAAGCCGATTTATAAAATACTAGTTCAGGTTTAATTTTTATTCTTTCTCCTTTTTCCAGAAAATAACCAGTATCGTTTTCTTTATTATTACTTAGAGAAAAAGCTAAGATATTCACTATTATAGCAAGTAAGGAGATTTGCATTTTAATATTAGAAGAATCAATGTATTGGCTAATTATTTTTTTAGCAATTATTTTATTACTTTCTAAATCATAGAAGTACATGAAATTACAAAATAAAGTTACTTTATTTTCATTAAAATTAGGAATACTAAATATTTTATCTTTTATTTTATCTCTTAATTTTAAGTTAGGCTTTTCGGAAGGATCTTTCATTATTTCTATCCAGCCGTCTATTAGTAGAAGCTGTTCTTGTTTTTCTTTATTTGAAAGATTACTTTCATTTACGAGAGGTTTAAGATTCTTCACTTTATCAATATTATTTTCATAGTAGGCTTCAGACATCATATTATTAAAATCTTTTATTTGTTGATGGCGGAGATCGTCAGTTGAATGTAATCTACTAAAAAACTCCCATAAAGGGATAGTATTGTAATGAAGTAAGTCAATTAAACTATTTGCGGTAATGTGATGAATATTTTTTTCTACTTTAGAATAATAAGACTGACTCGTAATTAAACCATTGTTTGTAAATTCTTTTTGATTTTTACCTTGACTAATTCGATATTCTTTTAGTAATTCACCAATTGTCATTATCTAATACCTCTTTAATATTCAAATACGACTATTTTAAAAATAATTTTAATTCTCTGGTAACATTAAATCAATATTAAATTATTTAGAGAGGATTAAATTATATGAACGTATTCTTGAAGAACAAAGATTACAGAAGATTTTCAGTTGCTAGTTTCTTATCTAGTGCTGGTGACATTCTTTTTTATTTAGCGTTTATGACTTATGCAAGTAAATTACAAAATTATTCTCTTGCCTTATCATTGATTGCAATCTCTGAATCACTGCCAAGATTATTTGATATCTTTGGTGGTTACTTAGCTGATAGAACAAGAAAAAAGTTTAAGAACATCTTTTTAATGTCTCTAGCTAGATTTACCCTCTATAGCTTAGTTGGGATATTGTTTGTTACTAATGTATCTCAATGGGGCTTAGTAATTGCAGTAGTAATTATTAACTTTATCTCTGATATGGCTGGTACTTATGCTGGAGGCTTGAGCGCTCCATTAATTGTTGATTTAGTTGGAGAAGATGAATTTGCACAAGCAGAAGGCTTTACCAATGGTATTAGTCAAGTGATTACTACGGCGGCTCAATTTATTGGATCAGGATTATTACTTTTCTTATCTTACTCAAGCTTAGCTTTCGTTAATGCATTTACTTTCTTAGCAGCTGGCTTGTTATATGCTAGTGTAGGCCTTCGTCATAAGAAAGATGACAAGCCACTTGAACCACAAGAAGTAAACGAGCAAAAATTCTTTGCGACAATGAAGACCTCATATACTCAAATCAAGAAGGCGCCCGGCTTGTTATCAGTAGTTTTAGTAATTGCACTTCTTAACGGTGCATTAACTTCTATGGGTTCATTATTACCAATTATTATGGCGGGTAATCGCTCAACAATGATTATTTCTACTTACAGTTTTACTCTTGCAGTAATTGGTTTGGTAGTAAGTGTTGGTGCAATCTTAGGTAGTACTTTTGGACCACAATTATTTAAAAAGCAATCTGTTTTCTTTATGGTTATTGCTGCCAATGTTTTAAGTGTAGCCACTATAGTTGCTGCAATGTTTGCTAATATTTTTGCAATTATGCCATTTTACTTCTTATTAGCTTTAGTAATAAGTACTGCTTCACTTAAAATGCAACAATGGTTAGTTACGACAATTGATCGTAAGATTTTAGCTTCAAGTGTAGGCTTACTTAATACAATTGTCATGGCTACTTCACCAGTAATGACTACAGTATTAACTACTATTTCAGGCTTAGGGGATGTTAGATATGCATTATTTGCACTCTTAGCAGTTGAAATTATTATTTTGTTTGTCGCAGTTAAATTGAGTGTTAAGACTAAAGTAAACAAAGAAGAAGTTAAATCCGCTGTTGTAGTAAATAAATAGCTTATAAAATTAATGTTTAGCTACAAATTAAAAGATTACCTAATGAAAGGAAAATTGAATCATGAATCGATTACCTCAAGAATATTAGTGAGATCATCAAAAAAATTCTATTAAATCAAAGTACAAGACAAGATTTAATAGAATTTTTTGTTATAAGCCAAATTAATATATTTGTATACTATATATAATAAGTTATTAAGGAAGTTTTAAGCTTAGCGCTTTGTAGGCAGTAGAATATCTTTATTGATTAAGCCTTGTTATGATTAAGTTAATCAATCATAAGTCATACAAAGATTAAAAATAGCTAGCTAAATCAATCTTTTATGTGTTTTTAGGAAAGGAAGCCTAACTATGATGGAAGATAAACATGGAATTAAAGACAAAGTAGCAGGTAAGCTTAAAGAAGTAGAAGGAAAAATCACCGGTGATAAAGCTCGTGAGGTCGAAGGAAAAGCTCAACAAGCTAAAGGAAAGGTGAAATCTAAGGCTACTGAAGTAAAAGAAGACTTAGAATAATCTACTTATTGTATATTTTAGAAATAGGAGGCGATCCCCATGCTTCACTGGATTTGGGTTTTGATTGTTGGAGGCGTAATCGGGTTGATTGCAGGAGCCATTACTCATAAAGGCGGCTCAATGAACTGGATTGCAAATATTATTGCTGGGCTAGTAGGCTCATCTCTAGGCGAGGCTTTGCTGGGTGCCTGGGGTCCGCAAGTAGCGGGAATGGCAATTGTTCCATCGTTACTAGGAGCTATTATTTTAGTTATTTTAGTTTCATGGATTATGACAATGCTATTTGGGTCAAAAGCTCATTCATAAATCATATTTAACACAATTTAATAATTCTCTCTCAAAAGAGCAGTCTTAGTCGACTGCTTTTTTCTATGGGCGGCCTTTTAAATTTTCATAGTATAATGGATGTGATATAAAAATCTAGGTAAGAAAAGAGATAATAATGCGTTTAATTTCATGGAATATTGACTCCCTTAATGCCGCTTTAACCAGTGATTCACCGCGTGCCCAACTTACGCGTAGCGTTTTAAATACAATAAAAGAAAAAGATGCCGATATTATTGCTATTCAAGAAACTAAATTACGTTCTACAGGTCCAACGAAGAAGCACCAAGAAGTTCTTGCAGAGATGTTTCCTAACTATGACTATGTCTGGCGTTCTTCTGAAGAGCCAGCAAGAAAAGGCTATGCAGGGACGATGTTTTTATATAAAAATACTTTAACGCCTGAAGTAACTAAGCCAGCTATTGGCGCACCGGATACAATGGATTATGAGGGACGAATTTTAACCTTAGAATTCGATAATTATTATGTTACTCAAGTCTATACTCCTAATTCTGGTAATGAATTGAAGCGATTAGAAGATCGTCAAATTTGGGATGAAAAGTATACAGAATATTTACAAAAATTAGATAAAAGTAAACCAGTAATCGCTAGTGGTGATTATAATGTTGCGCATACTCCAATTGATTTGAAACACCCTGAAAATAATCATCATAACGCTGGCTTTACTGATGAAGAAAGACAAGGATTTGATAAGCTACTCAAACTTGGCTTTACTGATACATTTAGAAAAGTTCATGGCAATATTGAAGGAGTCTATTCTTGGTGGGCTCAAAGAGTGAGAACCAGCAAGGCTAATAACTCAGGCTGGAGAATTGACTATTATATTGTTTCTGATAGAATTGCTGATCAGGTAACTAAATCAGAAATGATCGATACAGGAGAGCGCAAAGATCATTGTCCAATTATGCTAGAAATTAATTTATAATTATCCACTTGTGGATAAGTGAAGAAGATCGTTTGGGTCTTCTTTTTTTATTTAGATGGGAAGTGAAGACTGTGGATAACGTTTTAAAAGAAGCAATTTTAAATGGCTTGTATGACAAAAATGAAAATAAGGGAAATGAGTTTATCGGTCCCCAGTTAGTAAATAATGATGATCAAGATAAAATTTGGTTTACTTTGCGGCAAGAATTAATGTCATGTACTTCTTTTACTTGGGCAGTTGCATTTATTTCTGAAAATATGCTTGTTCCATTTAAATTAGTGATGTCGGAACTAGCTAAAAAAGGAATTAGCGGTACCTTAATTACAGGTACGTATCTTGGTTTTAATAGTCCGAAAGTTTTCAAGGAATTAATGAAAATACCGAACCTGAAAGTTCGTATAAGTGAAGAAGCTGGTTTTCACGCTAAGGGATATATTTTTAACCATGAAGATTATCAAACTATTTTAATTGGGAGTGCGAATTTTACTAGATCAGCTTTATTGAAAAATTGCGAGTGGGGATTAAAAGTAACTTCTCATGAAAATGGCCAATTAGTTCAAGAAGTTAATAATCAAATTCAGAGTACGTTTACTACTAGTATTCCGCTTACCAATTCCTGGATTAGAGAATACGAGAAAAATTGGCAGCCTGTCAAAAAGACCGCTATGCATTTAGCAAATAATCAGAAAGAAAATATTTTGCCTAATAAGATGCAAAAAGCAGCTTTAAATAATTTAGCTGCTCTAGTAAATGAGAATGCAAAAAGGGCCTTGGTCGTTTCTGCCACTGGAACTGGAAAAACATATTTAGGAGCATTTGCAGTTCGAGAATATCAACCTAAAAAATTCCTCTATCTAGTACATCGAGAACAAATTGCGAAAAAATCTTTAGAGAGTTTTTATAAGGTAATTGGCGGAAAACGCGAGGACTATGGTTTATTAACTGGAAATAAGCATGATTTTAATAAAAAGTATCTTTTTGGAACTATTCAAACTTTAAGTCAGGACAAAGTTTTAGCAGAATTAGAGCCAAAAGAATTCGATTATATTTTAATTGATGAAGCCCATCGAGTGGCCGCTCCAACTTATCAAAAAATTTTAGAACACTTTACACCTAAGTTTTTACTAGGGATGACCGCTACACCAGAAAGAATGGATAAGCAAAACATCTATGAAGTATTTGATTATCACTTAGCTTATGAAATTAGGTTAAAGGATGCCTTGAATGAGCAGATGTTAACACCGTTTCATTATGTGGGAGTAGAAGATTATACGGTAGGTGATGAGGTAATTACTGAAACTAGTAAATTAAAAGACTTAGTTGCTGAAAAGCGAGTTGATTATGTCCTTAAGCAGCTTGATTACTATGGCTATTGCGGTAAAAAAGCTAAAGGCTTAGTATTTTGCAGTCGGCAAGAAGAAGCACGAAAATTAGCAGAATTATTTACGCAAGCTGGACACCCAGCACAAGCTCTTACTAATGAAGATAGTCAGAAGAAACGAGTAGAAGTAACTAAGAAGTTAGAAAATGGTGAATTAGAATATATATTTACCGTAGATCTATTTAACGAAGGAATCGATATTCCGTCCCTAAACCAAATTGTGATGCTCCGAAATACCCAATCGAGTATTATTTTTATTCAACAACTAGGGCGTGGGCTGCGTAAATTTCCGGGAAAAGACTATGTAACTGTAATTGATTTCCTGGGTAATTATAAGAATAATTATCTAATCCCAATTGCCTTAAATGGTGATAAGAGCCGTGACAAAGACCAAGTTGTTAGAGAAAGTAAATTACCGCAAGTTATCGATGTTTCAACAATTAACTTTACTGAAGTAGCTTCACAAAGGATTTTAGATTCACTTGAAAAAATAAAACTAGATAGCATGCGGGAACTAAAAAAGTCCTACGAAGATTTAAAGGCAAAACTGGGTCGCGCACCTCTTTTATATGACTTTTATCAATATGGAACAACCGCTCCAACTGTTTTTGCCAAAAATCACCTTTTAGCCCACTATGGCGATTTTTTAAAGAAAATGGGAGAAAACGTCGAGCTAACAGATTATCAAAGTTCTGTTTTATCTTTTGTAACGAAGGAGTTACTATTTGGTAAAAGACCGCATGAATTATTACTCTTAGAAAGCTGCTTAATTAAGGAAAAGGTAAGTGAAGCATCCTATCTGCAATTACTTAAAGGAAAAAATTGTTACGTAAATGATGCTGTACTAGAGTCAGTTGAGAAAGTTTTATCCTTAGAATTTTTTGACGTGAAACAGGGAAAAACAACGAAAAAAGAGCAGTATGGCAATGTTCCCTTAGTTGAAAAAATAGGAAAGAACTATTTATTCTCAAGTCAACTTTCACAGGCCTTAAGTGCTAATCAGGAATTTAAAGACCTATTTAGCGATGTCATAAAAACAGGCTTGGCGCTTTCAAAAGAATATAATTCTGATCAACAATTTACTTTGTATAAGCAATACGATCGTAAAGACGTTTGTCGCCTATTAAACTGGCCTAAGGATGTTTCAGCACCAATGTATGGTTATCGGGTTGGGGAAAAAGAAACGCCAATTTTTATCACTTACCAAAAAGATTCAAAGAAGAAGAGAAATGCCCGCTATCATAATACTTTAGAAAATGGACATAGTTTGCGCTGGTATACCCGTACGCCACGTCACATTGATTCAGATGAGGTAAAACGGCTGCTTAATACAAAAGATATGAAATTACACCTATTTGTTAAGCAAAGCGATGCAGCAGGAAAGGAATTTTATTACTTAGGTACTGCCGATATCCAAAAGGATTCTGTTAAAGAAGAAAAAATAGGTTTAAAGCAAAAGAGTACAGTTGGAATGAATCTGATTCTCAAGCATCCGTTAAATCAAGCAATCTATGATTTGCTTTTCAGTTAAGAATTAAGCATAGTTTAGGATAAATTATAGAAATTCATAATAATTATTTGGTAAATTTTAAGTTGCGAAAATGGAGGATGAGATAAGAGTGAAAATTAAACTAGTCTCCTTAATTGCTCTACTAGCGTTAGTTTTAACTGGATGCAGTTTTCAAAACAAACCTAATAGAGCTGATGCAGCACATAAATACTATGTTGAAAAAAGTGAAACGCCGAAAAACAATCTCAATGTAATTCCAACATTGTTTTTCCATGGTGGACTAAGTAATTATCATGGAGAAGAGAATATGGTAAAAGCTGCTAAAGAAGCTGGAGTGACTAATTCTGTTATTAGAGCCGATGTAGATGCGAATGGAAAGGTTAGACTGATTGGTACTATTCCAAATAACGCTGTTAATCCAATTGTAGAGGTAAACTATCGAAATAACGTTCAACTTGATTTTAAAGAAAATGGACGTTACGCCAGAAATGTAGTTCAGACTTTACAAAATGAGTATGGAATTAAAAAGGTAAATATGGTGGGACATTCCCTGGGAAATACTTCAATTATGTATTATCTCCTGCAAGCTGCCCACAATCCAAATTTACCAAGATTAAATAAGCAAGTCTCAATTGGTGGACATTTTGATGGGCTTGATTTTAAGCAGCTGCCAATTGCTATTAGACAGCCTGCTAATCTTCGAGTTAATGATGAAGGAAAGCCAAATAAAATGAATGCCACCTATCGTGAAATGGCAAAATTACGAACTCTTTATCCAACCAAAGAAATAGACGTCTTAAACATTATTGGTAATATTGGTGGAAATTCGGATGGGATTGTAAAAAATGCTTCATCTCTTTCATTAGAATATTTAGTTGCTCCTATGGCTAAAAGCTATCGCGTAGTCACAATAACTGGCAAGAATGCGGAACATGGGCAATTAACTTATAATAAACAGGTAGAGAAACAAATTATTAATTTTTTATGGCTACAATAGCAAAATAAAAGAAGATGTTTGAAAGGTAGTGACCCCGGAATTCGGACATGGATTTCGGGGTTTTCCTATGACCAAATTATCTAAAGAAGATCAAATGAATCTCTTTAAAGAATGGAAATACTAACATAAAGGTACTAAGTATTTAAGTAAAAATATGGGATGAACTAAGATGAGTAAAATTCAAGAGTTTATTAGAGAAGACATTAGAAAAAATCCAGAATTGAAAGAACAATATGAGCAAGTGAATTTAAATTTGGATGCTTCAATTTTTGTTAGAGAAATGCGCGACTGCTAATGTTTTTGGTTAAAAGAGATATTTTAATTAAAAACTTTTCAAATTTAGAGTACGAAAAAAGCCACTTAAGAAAAGTGACTTCTGATTGTTTTGCTCACGATAACGCTTAATTTCGTGGATCAATCGAGTGACTGAATCAACGAGTGGTGAAACTTGGTATAATATTAAACCAATAGCAATTAAAGTAAATGCGTCAAGCAAGGCGTACAATTCCTTACAGAGAACTTGATTAGGCTACGTTGCTAGCGCGCATATATTTGTCAAAAGACGTCTTGTGGGTGGTCGTTGAACCACCTTTTTTTATTGCAAAATTTTCAGGTTTCTCGTATCACAATATATTATATTAAAAATAGCTAAAATTATAATTTAACTAATAAATAATTAAAATTATTGTTGACTTTTAATTTTTATCGTTGTAATATTATGTTCAATCAAAAATAAAAACGGCTTTGATAAGGAAAGTAAGTTTTACTGAAGTACTACAGAGAGTTTCTGGTTGGTGCGAAGAAACAACGAAGGTTTAGCTGAAAATCACCTTTGAGCAGAAATTACGAATTGAGTAGTTTCAGGGTGCGCCCTTTATAGCGTCGACGTATCGCTCTTTTTTGAGCCGCACGTGCAACGAGGCTGGGGCTATGCTCAGCGAACATAGGTGGTACAGCGCATAAGCGCCCTATTAGATCAAAATAATTGGTCTGGTAGGGCGCTTTTTTCTTAACAAGGCTGTTAAATTGTAAAACAGGAGGATAATTTTATGAATGCACAATTATCAAAATAATCGAAGTTTTTTTGTTTAATGATGACCTTTGTTATGATTTTAGAATTTTTTGCTACAACTGCTGTATCAGCATTTGCAATTCAACAAAAAACAGATGTAGATAATGATCCTGAAGTTGCCATAGCAGCACAGGAATTAGAAAAAATTTTTGTAGATGTAGTTAGTCAGAAAAATCTAAATAGATATGCATTAAAAAATTTCTCTAATAAAGAACTTACTGTTGCGGAAAAAGAACTAGATGTT